>DASVWQ010000118.1:0-2507 GCA_036393135.1 Ktedonobacterales bacterium | reverse complement strand
TGTGGCAGCCGCCCAGCGCCACCGCGCCCGTCTATCTGGATGTGGTGGGCGCCGCGCACAGCATCCCCGCCGACGAGCGCGACTGGCTGCGGCTCCAGGTGGACGGGCTGGAGCTGGTCTTCGTCACGCGGCCAGGGCTGCGCGGCGACCGCATCACGCTCTCCAACCTGCTCAACAATCCCGGCTTCGAGGCGCCCAGCCAGGCGGGAACGAACGTCTTCAGCGACACCTTCGCCACGCTCAACGCCTACGGACTACAGGCGGGCGCCGCGCTGACACAGGACTCCGGCCCCACCTACGCCGACACTGTGCTGGCCGACGCGCCGCTCTGCTACTACCGGCTGGACGAGGCTGGCGGGACGGTCGTCTATGACGCTGGCTCACTGGCGCAGAACGGCGTGACGCATGGCGCGCCGACCCAGGGCGTCACGGGGCTGCTGATGGGCGACGCCGACACCTGCTACACCTTCGCCAGCGCCTCCTCGCAGTACGTCGCGTTGCCGACGACGGGGCTGCCGACCGGCGCGGCGGCGTTCAGCATCGAGGCGTGGGTGGCGTTCGCGGCCAACCCCAGCGCGGTCGCGACCATCGTCTGGCTGGGAGGCAGCGCGCCCAACAAGGTGGCGTGGCTCTATCTCGACACCAGCGGCAAGCTCAACTTCTCGACCGATGGCGGAACAGCGCTCGTGACCGCCGCCGCGCTCACCACCGGCGCCGCGCATCATGTGGTGGCGACTTACGACGGCGCGCAGATGCGGCTGTATCTGGACGGCGCACTGAGCGTCGGGCCAAGCGCCGAGGCGTTCGCCATCACCTATGCGTCGGGCGCGGCTGGCATCGGCGCGACCGCCACGCCGAACCAGTTCTTCAGCGGCCAGATCGATGAGGTCGCGCTCTACTCGACGGAGCTCTCCGCCGCCCGCGTCGCCGCCCACTACGCGGCTGGGACGACCGCGCCCGCCCCGAATGCCGCCAACACTGCCCTGCTGGCCAGCGGGACGCGCATCGGCTTCGGCTCGCCCGCCTGGAGCGCGATCAATCAGTGGCAGGCGCGCTTCCACTACTTCGCCGGAGCGACGACGACCTTCTATCTCCACTACACCGACGCCAGCGACTACCTCGCGGCGACCATCAGCGGGACGGCGCTCACGCTGGCGCAGATAGTCGGCGGCGTGACGCATACGCTGGCGACAACGTCCTGCCAGCTCATCAATGGCGTTCACTACTGGCTGGCAGTGACACAGTTCCCCTGTGCGCCGGGAACGCCAGCGGCGATCAGCGCGACAGTATCCGCGGATGGGGCGGGCGCGAGCCAGGGCGGCGTAGGCGCGCAACTTGCCATGCTGGGGCCAGTGGCGACCTGGGACAGCGTGACGGCGCTCTTCGGCGCGCCACAGATCGGCGTGAGCGGCGGCGCGCTGGGCCTTGGTGGGGCATATGCGAGCGTCCACACGCTCAGCCTCTTCGGCCCCGGCGGCTGGAGCTTCACCCCGTTCGCGGGTAGCGCCACGGCGCCCGCCTCCGCCGCCTGGGAGCAGGCGACAGCCAACACCTACGCTGGCGGCGTCGTGACGAGCTTCGGCGCCGCGCGGGTGGACCTGCCGCCCACTGGCGTGGTGGACGCGGCCTGGGAGAGCTACAGCGGCGGCGCGCCCGCCGGAACATCCGCCATCCCCGCCGCGACCGGACAGATGATCGCCGCCAGTCTCTACGCGCGCTCCACCGGCCTCAGCGCGACAGCCTCCATCCGCCTCAGCCTGCGCGAGTGGGACGCCGGCGGCTCTCTGCTGCGCGCGACCACGCTCCAGACGCTGACGGGCAATCAGGCGGGCTGGACGCGACTGAGTGGCAGTCTGGCGCTGGGCGCCTCGGCGGCCTGGATCTCGCTGCTGGCCGAGGTGAACGACGCCACAGCGGGAGCATCGGCGGGCGGGACGCTCTGGCTGGACAACGCGCAAGCCTGGAACGTCTCCACGTCCGGCGTCGCGGCGGGGCAGATGCCCTATTGCGAGCTGCGCTTCCCCCAGTCGCCCGCGCAATTGCTGGTCACGGGGCTGCTGGGCGATCTGCCCGCTCCCGCGCACGTCGCCTGGGGGACATATCTTGCGAACTGGCCGACCGGCTCGACGCTGACCTGGGCGCTGGGGCGCCGCTCACAGGCCAGCGCCAACGCCCGGCTGGTCGGCTCGACACTGGGCTACTACGGCGCCGCGCTCACGCCAACCTCGGCGCCCACGCTCAGCGCGACGGCGTGGGGTGGCTTCTATCCCGCCGTGACGATGAACCCCGGCTGGAACCCGCACGCGTTCTCGCTCGTTCCGGCGGACGCGGCGGGCGTCTACCACCTGTTCCACCGCTTCTACTCAGCGCAGTCAGCCCCCAATCTGGGCAACCTCAGCGTGCGCGTGGTGACGGAACAGAAGAGCGGCGCGTGGTATGGCGCGCTCGGCGGCGGCGATTTGCTGGGCGTCTACAATGGCCCCTATCTCTACGCGCCGCTGGCCGCC
>DASVWQ010000117.1:0-2887 GCA_036393135.1 Ktedonobacterales bacterium | reverse complement strand
ACGGCGAAGATGTCGCGCCCCTGCTCGGCGGCGAAACGCGCCGTGATCAGCGCGCCGCTGGCCTCCGGCGCCTCCGTCACCAGCACCGCCAGCGAGAGTCCGCTGATGATGCGGTTGCGCGCGGGGAAGTTGCCCGCGTCGGGCTGGGTCCCCGGCGGAAACTCCGTCACTACCGCGCCCTGCTCCACAATCCGCGCCGCCAGCCGCGCATTGTCGGGCGGATAGACCAGATCAGGGCCGCAGCCCAGCACAGCGATGGTGCGGCCGCCCGCCTCCAGCGCCGCGAGGTGGGCATGGGTGTCCACGCCGCGCGCCAGCCCGCTGACGATGGTGACGCCGCGCGCGGCCAGATCGCCCGCCAGCCGCTCGGTGACATGCCGCCCATACGCGCTGACCTTGCGCGTGCCGACCACGCCGACCGCCAGATCATCCGCCGGGAGCAGGCGCCCGCGCACATAGAGCAGCGGCGGCGGCGCGGGAATCTCGCGCAGCAGCCGCGGATAGCCGGGGTCCACGACCCGCAGCGCGGCGACTCGAAGCGCGGCGAGCCGCGCCAGCTCGCCTTCGGGGTTGATGCCGCGCCGCTGCCGCTCGAAGGCGCTGGCGGTGCGCTCGTCCAGCCCCGCGCGGCGCCACTCGGCGGGGGCGGCCTCCCACGCGGCGCGAGCCGAGCCGAAGGCGTCGAGGAGGAGGGTGAAGCGCGCGGGGCCGATCCCCTTGACACGGTTCAGCGCGAGCCACCAGGGCAGGTCAGGGTCGGCGGGGGCGTCGGCGGCGCCCATTGGCTCCGGGGCCAGCTCCGGCGCGAGGTAGGGCTGGGCGGGTGGCGGCGCCCACGCGCTGGCGGCGTCGGCGGCGTCGGCGTCGAGCGCGCCGGTGGCCGCGCCGCGCTGCGGCCCATCGGCGTCCGGCCTCTCGTCATCATCATCGAAGAGCGGAGGCTGCGCGCCTCGTTGTCCCGCCGCCATGCCTCATCCCCCGGTTCACTGACACGCTCGTTCAGCGCGGCCGCTTGCCAGCCACGGCGTCTCTAGGATACAACCTCACGCAAGCGCCTGATAGCCGCGAGCCGCGACGATTGGCGCCGCATCCGCGCTAGTGACGTAGTAGTACAGGTACTGGTGGCGAGAGGGGAAAGGAAGTGGCAAGGCGATGTCTACCGCCAACAAAAAGACTATTATCCGCGCCTGGCGCGAGCGCTGGGCGAAGACGTTGCGCGGCCTCTGGACGAAAGTGAACGAAGACTGGGTGTTCAACTTCTCCGCCATGCTCGCCTATAGCTATCTGACCGCGCTCGCGCCGATCGTGCTGGCGCTGGTGGCCATTGGCAGCCTGGCGCTGAGCCTGCTCGCGCCGATCGCCTACAACGCCTTCGTCCAGAGCCTCGCCGCGAACTTTCCCGCTGGCCTGGGCGAGCCACTGGTCAACGCGGCGATTGCCGCGCTGCGGCGGGAGGCTGGCCTGCTGCTCAGCATCGCCATCGTCGCGGCGATCTATGGCGGCTCGCGGCTCTTCGTCGCGCTGGATGACGTATTCGCCATTATCTATCGCACCGTCGGGCGCACATTCCTGCGCCAGAACAGCATGGCCATCCTGATGCTGCTGCTCTTCCTCGTCATGGCGCCACCGCTCTTCATCGCCGCCAGCCTGCCCAGCCAACTGCTTGGCGGCGCGCTGCCAGCGGGAGCGCTCTCCAGCGCCGTCGCGCTCAACATCGCGGGCGTCGTCGCAGGAGTTGTGCTGGCCTTCGTCATCTTCGCGGCGATCTTTCTCGTCGTCCCCAACCGCGCTGTGGCCTGGCGCACGGTCTGGCCGGGCGCGCTGGTCGCTGCCGCGCTGCTCAACCTCTTCGAGGCGCTCTTCCCGCTCTACCGCGCCATCTTCCTGCGCAATCCAGGCTATGGCTCGGCGATAGGCCTGGCGATTGTGGTCCTCGTATTCCTCTACTATGTTGGCCTCATCACGCTGCTGGGCGCCGAGGTCAACTCGTGGGCGCTGGGGCTGCGACCGCGTGGCGCGAATCTGCCACAGATCGCTCGCCGCGCGGAGGCTCCAGCGGATGCGCCTGCGACGGGGCCAGCGACGCCACGCCAAGCGCCGCACAGTTGAGCATGAAGCGTGACTGCTACGCAACTTCACATATGTGTTACACTTTTCGCAAAGACCCTCAGCCTGGTACGAGGAGGCGCGCAATGTCTGACGCATCCCCAAAATCTGTGATCTACATCGCGTATGCGCGCGCGGACGCCGCGCGAGTCGAGCCGGTGGTGACGGCGCTAAAGGCGCGCGGCGCGCAGGTCCACTTCGACGCCGCCAGCGCGCAGGGCAGTGGCAGCTATGTCCAGATGAGCCAGCAGGCGCTTCAGCAGGCGCAGTCGCTGGTCGTCTTTATTTCGGCGGCCTCGGCGCGCTCGCCGTGGGTCGAGTCTGAGGCGCGGACGTTCCAGGCGCAGATGGCGCGTGGCGGCGGACGCAGGCTAATCCCCGTCCGGCTGGATGACACGCCGCTCCCGCTCGCCTTCGCCAGCTACCAGGCCATCGACGGAGCCAGCGCCGCGCCCGACGCTCTGGCCGGGGCGATTCTGGGCGATTCTGGGGCCGCAGCGCCCGCCGAGGCGATGGCGGCAAGTCCCGCCGCGCCAGAGCCAGTGGCGCCTGTCGCGCCCGCCGTTGGCTCTTCGGCCTCACGCGGCACGGTCTACGCCGCGTTTGCGCGGGCCGATGCGGCGCGGGTGGCGCCGATCGTGGCGGCCCTGCGCGCGGATGGCTGGAATGTCGACTTCGATCCGGGCAGCATGCATGGTGGCGGCGACTACGTGCGCCAGGCCCAGCGGGCCATCAGCGGCGCCGACGGGCTGGTCGTCTTTGAGTCGGCGGCCTCGGCGCG
>DASVWQ010000116.1:0-13886 GCA_036393135.1 Ktedonobacterales bacterium | reverse complement strand
GACGCGGATGTCGTCTGGCTGGCGCGCCACGCGGGCTATCTGGGCTACTACAACCGCTCGCTCGGCTCACTCTTCGCGGCGGTCATCGACGGCGGCGGCGCGGCGGGCGAGGAAGTCTTTGCGATACTGGTCCGCTCGGCGCGCGGCGAGGACGAGATCGGCATGCTGGGTGACCACATCCCGCATGCGCTGCTGGCCGCCGCCCGTCCCGATGGCTGGGCGGAGGTCGAGCGACTGCTGCTGGCGGCCCAGCGCGAGGAGGGCATGCGCCAGATGATCCTCAGCGCGGCGAGCAGCGCCCATCCGCTGGCCTTCCAGCGCATCGCGGAGACCATCCTCAGCTACGACCTGATCCGCTTCACCGCCGTCACGGCTGCGGTGGCTGGCTGGCTCGGCGTTCCGTGGGAGGTCTCGCAGTCCGCCGCCGCTGGCCGCGCGCTGGCTCAGCTTGCCCGCCTGCTCGGCGACCCGTCGGCCCGTCGCACCGCGCTGGATGGCGATGGCGAGGCGCTGGCGCTGGCGCTGTGGGCGCTGGCCGCCGATGATGTCGCCGCCGCGCTGCCCCACGCCATCGCCCGCCTGAGCGACGCCGACCCTATCCGCCGCTACGCCGCCGCGCGATTCCTCGCGGCGACCCGCCTGCCGGAGGTCCGCGAGTCGTTGATGGCCGCGCTGGACGACCCCGACCCCTATGTCGCCAGCGAGGCGTGTGGCGGGCTGACCATCGGGAGCGCAGTTGTCACGCCCGGCGCCGAAGACTTCGAGCGACTGGAGGCGACGCTGGCCCGCCTGCCCCGCAAGCCCGCGCCGGAGACCCAACTCCTCTGGATCGCGCCCGCTGCGGGCATCACACGCGAGAGCGTGGCACGGCTGCTGCTGACAGCGCTGGCCGAACGCGGCCCCGCGCGGCTGATCCCGCATCTGGAGAGCATGGACCCCTACACTCGCGGCGCCGCCACAAAGCTGCTGGCGACCCAGCGCGACGACACCGCTTGCCGCGCGGCCCTGCTCGACCTGCTGGGCGACCGCGCGAGCTGGGTGCGCAGCGAGGCGCTGAAGGCGCTGGAAACGGCGACCATCCAGCCCGCCGACGCCCCTGCGCTGGAAGAACTGCTGACGCGCAAAACCGCCGAACTGCGCCGCAGCGTACTGGGCTTGCTGCTCCGGCAGTCCGACGCCGACGCGCTGGCCAGCGCCGACCGCCTGTTGGCCGCGCGCAACGAGCAGCAGCGCCGCGCCGGACTGGAGGCGCTGAGCCAGATGTCCCAGGCGGGGCGCTCGCCAGCCGAGTGCGCCGAGCGGGCGGCGACGTACCAGCGGGCGCATCCGCAGGTGAGCGAGGCAGAGCGGGCGCTGTTGGCTCCCGCCCTCGACTCCGCCCGCGAAGCCCCTACGCTGGAGAACGCCCTCGGCCTGACCGATCCGCGCGACTGCGCGCCGATCCCCGAACCCGTCGCGCGGGCCGCCACGATGGAGACGCCGCAGTCCACCGCCGCGCTCCTCGCGCTGGATACCCTGATTGCCGACCACC
Organism: Ktedonobacterales bacterium; assembly: GCA_036393135.1. Classification (GTDB taxonomy): domain Bacteria; phylum Chloroflexota; class Ktedonobacteria; order Ktedonobacterales; family JADMIN01; genus JAKAIY01. The sequence goes on along the minus strand of DASVWQ010000116.1, from coordinate 12,355 downwards.
TGATGGACAGCTTCACCGTCAACTGGGGTGGGCAGCCGCGCGACTTCCTGCTGGGCGAGGCGGGGGCGCGCTTTCCGCGCGCCGTCGATGTGGTCACGAGCGCCGACGATCTGGAGCGGCTGCCACTGGCGGCGCTCTGGCGTGGCTGGGCCGAGGCGCGCCCCGCGAGCCAGCGCGACGCCGACGGCTTCGATCTGCTGCGGATGAGCTATCTGGCCGCCTTCCACAACCTCAACACGGTCGCTGCGGCGCTGCGGCGTAGCGCGCCGGAGGAAACGCCGACCAAGCTGAAGCATGGTGTGCTGGCGAGCGCCGTCTGCGGCTGGCTCATCCGCCTCTATCCTCCACCAGCGGGCGCCGCTGACTTCCTGCTCGACCACCTGGAAACGACCCTCGCGACCCTCCCCGCCGCGCAGCTTGCCAAACCGGAGGACGAGCGCTTCACAGGCGCCCGCTATCAGCGCCTCGACTTCGCGGTCTCGCTGACCCGCTCCTACGGCGCGTGGTTCCCGGAGCGGTGGAGCGACGCCCACGCCGCGCGCTTCTGGCGGCTGGGGCGCTGGAGTCAGAGCCTCGCCCGTCCCGGCCTGCGCATCGCGACGACCCAGGAAGAGACGCTGCGCGCGTTCCGGGCAGGCGCCGCGACCGAGGCCGACGTCATTCTGATGTGGATTGGCCCTCGCCCAGAGAGCGGGCGTCACTATTACAGCTACGGCAGAAGCTTTGGCGAGATCAGCCAGCTCTCGGCGCGGACGCGCAGCCCCATCTTCGACCAGTTCCCCTTCGCCGAGGGGCTATTCCGCCGCTGCGTGGAGCGTGCGCTGGAGGTGGAGTTGGAGCGCGGCGAGCTGCCAACAGCGGCGACACCCATCGCCCAGAGCCTGCGCTCGCTGACTGGCGCGGACTGGTTCGTCCGCTTGTTGCGGGCGCTCGGCGACGACACGCTGGCGCGCGGCTACCAGTATCACGAGAACGGGCGCGCCTACACCCTCAGCCGCCTGCTCCAGGTCACGTTCCCGGCGCCGGACGACACGCTGGAGTCAGTGCGCGAGCGGCTGATCGCGGCGAAGATCAGCGAGCGGCGGCTGATCGCGGCGGCGCTCTACGCTCCGCAATGGGCGCGCGGCATCGAGCTGGCGCTGGGATGGGAGGGCCTGGCGCAGGCCGCCTGGTGGATCGCCGCCCACACCCGCGAGCGCAAGTGGATGGTGGACCAGACCATCCGCGCCGAGTGGGCGGCGCAGGCTAGCGAGTGGACACCGCTCACCAGCGACGACCTCTATGATGGCGCGGTAGATGTGGCGTGGTTCTGGCGGGCGTATGACCAGCTTGGCGCGGCGCGCTGGAACGCCGTCTACGACGCGGCGAAATACGCCTCGTCGGGCGGCGGCCATGCCCGCGCGCAACTCTTCGCCGACGCGATGCTGGGGCGGCTGGAAGAGGCCGCGCTGATCGGGCGCATCACGGCCAAGCGCAAGCAGGACGCCGTCTGCGCGCTGGGGCTGGTCCCCCTGCCAGCGGAGGGCGCCGGACGCGACGCGGCGCTGCTGCGGCGCTATCAGATCATCCAGGAGTTCCTGCGCACATCGCGCAAGTTCGGCGCGCAACGGCGCGAGAGCGAGGCCACGGCGGCGCGCATCGGGCTGGAGAATCTGGCGCGCACGGCAGGCTATCAGGACGCCCAGCGCCTGCAATGGGCGATGGAGATGGAGGCGGTGGCCGACCTGCGCGCTGGCCCTGTCCGCCTGGTCCGCGAGGATGTCATCCTCACCTTGCATATCGACCCGCTGGGGCAGCCACAGCTCGATGTGACGCGCGGCCTGCGTCCGCTGAAGGAGATCCCCGCGAAGCTAAAGAAGGACGAGGCGGTGGTGGCCCTGCGCGAGCGGCTGAAGTCGCTGGGACAGCAGGTCGCGCGCATGCGGCTCTCGCTGGAGCAGGCGATGTGCCGCGAGGAGGCGCTGGGCGCGGGCGAACTGCGCCGCCTGCTGGGGCATCCAACGCTGGCGCCGATGCTGGAGCAGCTCGTCTTCGTCGCGGAGGATGGCCTGGGCTATCTCGCCGAGGGTGGCGCCGCGCTGCGCGCCTGGGATGGCACGCTAACGCCGCTGGCCGAGGACGCCCGCCTGCGCATCGCCCACCCCTACGACCTCTACCAGACTGGCGCGTGGAGCGAGTGGCAGCGCGAGTGCTACCAAGCTGAGCGCATCCAGCCCTTCAAGCAGGTCTTCCGCGAACTGTATCTGCTGACGGAGGCCGAGCGGCGCGATGGGACGGTCTCGCACCGTTACTCCGGACAGCAGGCGCAGTGGCGGCAGGGGATGGCGCTGCTGGGCCAGCGCGGTTGGGTCGCTGACATGGAGGAGGGGGACGCCACCCGCACCTTCCACGAGCGCGGGCTGACGGCCTCACTGGGCGGCCTCTACGAGGGCGACGCGCTGACGCTGGATAACGTCACCTTCCACCGCGCGGGCGACCCGTGGGGCAAGAACGTGGCGCTGGCCGACGTGTCGCCGCTGGTCTTCAGTGAGGTGATGCGCGACCTCGATCTGGTGGTCAGCGTGGCGCATCGCGGCGGAGTGGACCCCGAGGGCAGCGCCTCCACCGTGGAGATGCGCGAGGCGCTGCTGCGCGAGGTCTGCGCGCTGATGGCGCTGGACAATGTACGGCTGGAGGCGGGCCGCGCCATCATCCAGGGAACGCTGAGCCGCTACAGCGTGCATCTGGGTGGCGGCACGGTCCACCTGCTGCCCGGCGGCGCGCTCTGCATTGTGCCAGTCCACGAGCAGCAGCGGGGGCGCATCTTCCTGCCCTTCGCCGACGACGACCCGAAGACCGCCGAGATCATCTCGAAGGTGATCCTGCTGGCCCACGACAGCGAGATCAAGGACCCCTCGATTCTGTCGCAGGTCTACGCGCGGGCGTAGGCGGAAACCTCATCCCCCTCTCCCACATGGAGAGGGGGAAGCGGAGCGTTATTTGATTCCCGCCGCGCGGCGCAGGAGGACGGGCAGCGTGGCGGGGTCGGCCCGCAAGCGGCGCGCAGCGATGTGGCGGTCGGGGCGCATGAGATAGAGCGTCGCCTCGCCCGCGCCATAGGCCGACGCGATCCTGCCCGCGCGGTCATCGAGGTAGGCTATGCCGTCGGGCAGCGGTGAGGCGGGCGGCGTCAGCGCGACAACGTAGAGGCTGACTGGCAGGCCAGCGGGCAGGTTGGGTAGCGCGCTCGCCAACGCAGCCCCGCCCGTGTCCGCGTCGACAGCGAAGGCAAAGACAACGAAACCCGCGCCGAAGATATCGAGCAGCGAGCGCGGAGCGTCCGTAGCGTCGGCGGGCAGCGCTAATTCTGGGGCCAGCGAGCCAACTGCCGGGCCGCGCTGGAAGCGGGCGCGCTCGGCGGGTGTAGCCGCGCTGGGCGGAGCCTCATCCGGGATGATGATGGGCGAACGGACATAGGTGAAGGGGTTCGACATATGCCCCGCGTTGACCCGCTTGCGCATCGCGGCGAAGGGCAGGCTCAGGCGCAGGATGGCGTCGCGCCGCCAGCGGGCCGGACCAGGCGCTGGCGTCAGGAAACGCATCGTGTCCGCTGTCAGCCGCAGGTTCTCGCGCGCGGCGGGCTGGCGCTCGGCGTCATAGCTCTCCAGCAGGCTTTCAGGCGCGACTCCCGCGCGGACCAGCGCCAGCTTCCAGACCAGGTTCCAGGCGTCCTGCACGCCAGAGTTCAGGCCGCGCCCGCCGAACGGTGACATCAGGTGGGCGGCGTCGCCGAGGAAGAAGACGCGCCCATGCTGGAACCGCTCCAGCGCCCGCTGCTGGTAGGTGTAGACGCTCTTCCAGACGACCTCGTAGGGGCGCTCACCGACCGTCGCGATGATGCGCTGGTGGATGGCCTCCGGCGATTTGGCCGCCTCGAAGTCGTCGTCTGGCGCGAGCTGATAGTCCAGTCGGTAGATGCTCTCTGGCTGGGGATGCAGCAGCGCCGTGCGCCCCGGATTGAACGGCGGGTCGAACCAGAACCAGCGCTCGCGCGGCGTCTCCAGTTTCATCCGCACATCCAGGATCAGGAAGTGACTCTCGCGCGTCTCGCCGGGGAAGCGCAGACCCAGCAGGCGCCGCGTCGGGCTGCGCGGCCCGTCGCACGCCAGCGCGTAGGGCGCCTGAAAGCGCGCCGGGCCATCGGGCGTCTCCACCTCGACCATCACACCCGCATCGTCCCGGCGCAAGCCCGTGACCTTGTGCCGCCAGCGCACGTCGGCGCACGCTGTCTCGCGCAGCGCGGCGTACTCCAGCGATTCCAGCGTGTTCTGCGGGAAGTTGACGAAGCGCGGGTAGCGGATGTCGGGATTGGGCGGCGCTGAGAAGGTCCTGTACAGTTCGGTAGAGCGGAAGAAGACGCGTCCGGCCAGCAGCGTCATGCCCTGCTCGGCCATCTGCCGCCCGACCGCACTCCACGCGCCCAGAATCTCCAGCGTGTGCCGCTCCATGAAGATCGCGCGCGAGCCTTCGATGGCCGTCCCCTCGTCCTCATCCAGGATCAGCGAGGGAACGCCGTAATGCGCGAGGCCCAGCGCGGTGGCCATCCCCACCGGCCCGGCGCCGATGATGAGGACGGGGTCGCGCCAGGCGGGACCGGGACGCAGATCGGCGAGCGTGCGCGGCGTCATCGGCGCGTCTCCTGCGGGCTAGCGGACTACGAGACCAGCGACTTCCAGAGCGCGGCGTCGCGGCTCTCAGTCCAGACGCGCGGACGCACGCCCGCCACATCGTCATACATCCGCTGGACGTTGAAGGGCAGGCAGTGCTTGAAGATCGCCCACTCGCCAAAGCGCGGGGTCAGCGCCTTCTCCGCCGCCTGGTAGGCCATCGCCACATCCTCCTCGCGCTCAACCGCCTCGCGCACGGTGTCGCGCAGGATGGTGAGGTAGGCCTGCGTCTCGGAGATGGCGCGGTCCACCGCGACACCCCGGACAGCCGGGCCGCGCCCCGGCACGAGCGCCTCGGCATTGAGCGCGCGGACATTGGCGAGCGTGGCGGGCCAGTCGAGGATGTAGGCGTCGCCGCAGTAGGGCGCCGCGCTGGCCTCCACCAGATCGCCCGCGAAAAGCACGCGCTCGCGGGGCAGCCAGACCGCTGTGTCGCCCTCGGTGTGAGCGCGCCCCAGCCAGCGCAGTTCCACCACGCGCCCGCCCAGATCGAGACTCAGCGCGTCGTCATACACGATGTCGGGATGCGTCAGGCCGGGGACGGACTCGATGTCGAGGAAGAGGCGGGGGAAGCGCCGCGCCTCTGACTCGAAATCCGCCTGGCCGCGCTCGCGGATCAGGTCGCGCGTGCCGCGATGGGCGACGATATGCTGCGCGCCGATGCCGCTGGCCCCCAGCGCGCGGACGGCGTGATAGTGGGTCAGGACGAGGTATTCGATGGGCTTGTCGGTGACGGCGCGCACCGCCGCGACGGTCTCGCGGGCCAGCGCGGGTGTGGCGCGGGCATCCACGACGAGGACACCGCGCTCACCGACGATGAAGCCGGTATTGGGGTCGCCGCCGGTGACGAGGGCATAGACGCCATCGGCCAGCGGCTCGACGGTCGCGGGCGTCGGTGGAGTAACAGGTGTGTCGGGATGTTCCAGCCCGGAATCGGCCATCGCGCGTACCCCTTTCGTAGCAAAGTCTCGTAGCAGGCGCCATCGCCCCTTCCAGTATAGCCCACATGGGCTGGTGGAGCGAGCGGGCGACGGCCTCATTCCATGTGATCGCCCGCCTGCTTGCGGGCATCAGGGACTAGCCCATTGTGGCTACCCATACATTTGTGGCTATACTACAAGATGTGTGCATCGGGAGCAGGCGGAGGACGCCTGGCAGCGCGTCGCGCTGACAGCTCGGTGGGAAAGGCGCTCCATGGACTCAATTCGTGTCATGCTCATTGACGAACACCCGCTCTTTCGGCAGGGTTGCCGCGCAACGCTGGAAGCGGCGGGTGATTGTACCGTAATTGCGGAAAGTTCCAGCAGCCGCGAGGGGCTGGACCTCGCCAAGCAGCACATGCCCGATGTCATCCTCATCGACGCGCTGCTCTCGACCAACGACGCCCTCGAGCTGGCGCGCCAGTTGCGCCACGCCAGCCCGCGCGTCGCCATCATCATGCTGACCGCCTTCGAGGATGAAGAGCAGCTCTTCCAGACGATGAAGCTCGGCGCCGCCGCCTACCTCATGAAAGGCATCTCGCCGGAGGAGCTGGTGGACGCCGTGCGCAAAGTGAGCCGGGGCATCTACATCATCAACGACAACGTGCTCTCGCGCCCGACCGTGGCCAAGCGTGTGCTGCGCGTCTTCCGTGAGATGACCGCCGAGGAGCCGCCAGAGGTCCAGCCGCTCTATTCGCCGCTCTCCGGACGCGAGATAGAGATTCTGGACTATATCGCGCGCGGTAACAGTAACAAAGAAATCGCAAAGTCGTTAGGTATTAGTGATCAAACGGTAAAGAACCACATCACGTCCATCCTGAAGAAGCTCTCGGTCAACGACCGCACGGCGGCAGTTGTACACGCCTTGCGCAAGGGCTGGATCAAGATGGAGCAGGAAGTCGAGTAAGCGGCCTGCGCCGCCAATGCGCGGGCGCCGAACATCCCGCGGGGCGTGTCAGGTGTGAGGGGAGGCTGGTCGCGTGTCCAATGACGATACACCACCCTATGAGCCAGCGACGCCCTACTATAACGTGACTGGGCCGAACACAGGCCCCCACACGGGGCCAAACCGCACGCCGCGTCGCGGGCCGCTGAGCGCGCGGCTGGCTGCGCGCACGCGCGACTCCGATCCGCTGGTCGCGCCGCCGGACGATGCGCCAGAGACAAACATGGCTGCGGCGGCGCTCAGCGAGGACGACAACGCCCCAGACTATGCGCCCGGTGGGCGGCATGGCGGCGCGCCCTCCTGGGAAGCCCTCACCACCACGCTGCACGCGCCAGGCGGGGCGGCGCAATCCCTCAGCGACATGCCGAACTTCGGCGCGCAGTGGGAGAGCCGCAGCGACATGCTGGAGGCCTGCCTCGACCAATACTATCAGCTCACCGCACGCTATAACGACACGCGCGCCCTGCTCGACCAGACACAGAACGGCCTGCCGCCACTCCACCAGCAGCGCGACGCCGCCCAGCGCGCCGCCCGTGAACTGGAGAAGCGCATCGAGTTGCACAGCCGCGGCGAACTGCGCGAGGCCTACCTTGGCCTGGCCGAGGCCGAGACGCGCGTCTTCCGCGCCGAGCAGGACTGTTATCTGCTGGCCGGTCGGATCGAGACGCTGGAAAACTTCCTGGGATTTCTCTCGCGCGTGATCGCCACTGTCCGCACGATTCCAGCGAGCGCGCTGGAACAGTCCGCTCCTGAGGCCGCGCCAGGCGGTGAGGATGAATACGAGGAGGTGACACTCGACGCCGCCACCGCCGCCGAATTGATCGCGCGGGGCGAGGGAGAGTTGGTAGGCGAAGCAGGCGCCAGCGCAGAAAGTGGAGAGCGCAGTGGCCCGAAACGTGGCCAGGCGCCCCCACCAGCATCCGCTGGCCATGCCGGGTCTTCTAACGCTCCTGTGCAATAGGACCTAGCAGCCAGGCCGTTACCTTCATCTGGAACTCGCGTTAGTTTATACTGAGCGGCGCCGAAGACAATCAATGTTCGTTCTGTTTACGACGACGCTCATAGGCGGCTTGTGGTGGTGAGGATGATAGGGATTCTCGTAGAACTGTCGTGCTACCCCACACTTGTATGCGCGCCTGGCCCATCTCCGCAAGGAGTGGCAGGTGTATTGTGAGGAGTTGCGGGCGGCTACGCGAGGCCCGATCATACCAAACGCAGATGCCCGCAAAAGTTGTGGCGCGAGCCATTTGCAGCGCCCCATTCGTTTTCTCTGTGGAGGAACACTCGATGAACATGCTTTCCCGCCGCAACAGCCGTGGCCAGGGCCTCGTGGAGTACGCCCTGATCATTGCCCTGGTCGCCATCGTGGTCATCGCCGCCCTCGTGCTGCTTGGCCCGGCCATTTCCAGCATCTTCGTTCACATCAACAGCGCCCTCTAAGCGTCGCGGACGCTTTCCGTCGCCAGGTCGGCTCGCCGATCTGACGACGGCGACGAGGTAGCGCAAGTCGCGTCACGTGTCCTGCGCTACCTCGTTTCGCTTTTCAGTTCGCTTCCCATACGCTTCCCGCTCACCTTCCGTTCGCCTGTAGCCGCTCGCCGCGCTGAGGAACACGCGCTCGGCCCGGACACGACCGGGTCGTTCTCCAGACCATCATCACCGCTCCAGGAGGTACACATCTCATGGCAGCTCCCGCCCGCGCCCCGCGTACCCGCTCGTCCGGCGGGCGCACGCTCATTCTGCTCGGTGTGCTGCTGGCCCTCGCGGCTGGCGCCATCGTGATCTTCGTCGTCTCCACGTACACGCAGCCCAACCTGCAAACCGAGACCGTGGTTGTCGCGGCCAGCAACCTGACCGCTGGCTCGGTGCTCTCGACCACCCAGCAAGGACAGGTCGGCAACACATCGGGCACCTACGAGCTGATCTCAGCCGCGTTCACGACGAAGACCGTCAACACCGACTTCGCCCCGAAGGACGCCTACATCTTCAAGAGCCAGGCCGACCTGAACAACTACCTCAACAACAAGGTCGTCTCCAGCGCCTTCTACGCGGGTGAAATCCTGCGCACCTCGGATCCGCGCCTGACCCCGCTGGGCCTTGGCGCGCCGGGTAGCCTGACATCGCAGAACCCCGCGCAGATCCAGAACGGCGAAGTGCTGGCCGAGATCAAGTCCGACGGCAAGGCCGTGGTGGTGCCGGGCGATCACATCGACCTGCTCGTGAACTACTGCAACTCGTCGCTGCCGAACATCTCCGGTGGGTCGTCGCCATGCGACAGCCAGACCACCCTGCAGAACCTTTACGTCTACGCCGTGCAAGACAACGTGGTGTTCGTGGTTGTGCCGAAGCAGGACGCGGTGACACTGCTCTATCTGACCACCTACTCCAGCAACTATGAACTGGCCATCCGCAAGCCGGGCGACAACGGCACGTCGTCAACGACGCCAGTTAACTCTTCCAGGATCGTGTCGCTGTTCTTCCGCTAGGAGTCTGCCGCGCGGGAGTGTCATCACACAGATGATCTCCCGCATCTCCTGGTCGAAGCCGATGATGCGGTATACTGCGTGAGTGTTCCCTCAAGCGGCGGAAACGGCTCGTTGTCCCGGAGGGGGAGAACGGGCCGTTTCTCTTTGCGCCGTATTGGCGAACATGAAGGGAAGTGTGGCGCGCAGCGCCAGCGGGCGCGTTTTGCGCTGTGGACGGGGTGACGAACATGAGTCTGAATCAGGATGGCCACGGAAGCGACACGATCAGTCTGCTCGTTGTGGATGACTCGCGGGAAACCACACAGAATGTGCAGAACCTGCTGCGCCGCGAGGCCAACATCAGAGTGGTAGGGATCGCGGTGAACGGACGTGAGGCGATCCAGCGCGCCAACCAGCTTCGCCCCGACGTGATCCTGATGGACATTAACCTGCCCGACATGGATGGCCTGGATGTCGCCGAGGTCATCAACGAGCAGATCAGCACGTGCATCGTGATGATGTCGGTCCAGGCCTCACCAGAGGTGTATTCGCAAGCCATGCTGGTAGGCGCTCGCGGCTACCTCGTCAAGCCCTTCACCAGCGAGCTGCTCGTCCGCACGATCCGCAGCGCCGCCGAGCGCGGGCCGGTGGACCGTGGCGGCGAACGACACCGGGACCACGACCCCAACAACAACTACCTGCGCAAGATCATCGCGGTCTATAGCCCCAAGGGCGGCGCAGGGACGAGCGTGCTGGCCGCGAACACGGCCATCGCCCTCCAGCAGCTGACCCACAAGTACGTCGCGCTGGTGGACGCCAACCTGCAGAACGGTGATGCGCATGTGCTGCTCAACATCAACACGAACGGCAGCATCGACGATCTGCGCGAGACCGGCGTTGATGCTCTCGATCAGGAGGTGATCGAGGGCACGATGATCAAGCACGCCGAGTCCGAGGTTCGCCTGCTGCGCGCTCCGCTCTCGCCAGAGTCAGCCGAACAATTCGACTCCAACACGATGAAGGCGATCCTCGTGGAGCTGCGCGACCACTTCGATTATGTGGTGGTGGATACCGGCAGCGCCTTTAGCGAAGCGACCCTGACCGTGCTGGAGATCGCCGATCTGATCCTGACGATCACGACGCTGGAGGTGACGAGCATCCACCGCGTGAGCCAGTTCTTCCAGCTTGCCGACCGCGTGGGCATCTCGCTGACGAAAGCGCAACTCGTCTGCAACCGCGTGGAGCAATACTATGGCATCCGCCCATCGCAGGTCGAGGCCCAGCTCCGTCGCAGCTTCATCTCGCAGATCCCCGAAGACGAGCGGCTGGCGGTCGCATCCATCAATCGCGGTGTGCCGTTTATCATCTCGGCCAAGACAGCGCCAATCTCCAAAGCGGTCCAGACGCTGGCCAGTCGCGTCAGTGAGGTGCTGGAGCCGCCGCCCAACGATCCCTCGCCCAGCCGCCGCTGGCCGCGCCTGCCGCGCTAGCCTGCCCACCGCTTCCCTTCAAGCGCAGCGCAACGTCCCGACTGAGGGTGTTCTGTCGGGACGTTGCGGCGTTTCCCGGCGTTTCTCGCCGCGAGGCGCGCGTGGTGACCTGCTCCCTCCGCTGCACGCCTCCGCTGCACGCCTATGCGGTGGGCGAGGAGAGGCCCGTTCGAGGCGATGTCACCAGATTGATGAGCCGTCCCGGAACGAAGATGACCTGGCGCGGCTCGCCGCCCGCCAGCGCCTGGCGCACCGCCGGAGCCGCCAGCGCCGCCGCCAGCGTCTCGGCTTCGGTGGCCTGAGTGGGCAGTGTCAGGCGCGCCCGCAGCCTGCCATCCACCTGCGCCACCACCGTCGCCGTCTCCGCCCGCAGCGCCGCCGCGTCCGCCGCTGGCCACGCCTGCTGGTGGATGAACCCCGCGCCGCCCGTCCTGTTCCACAGCTCCTCGGCGATGTAGGGCGCATAGGGCGCCAGCAGCCGCAGCAGCGTCCACGCTTCCTCGCGCGTCACGTCGGCGCGCGCCTCCAGATCGCCCGAATAGCGCATCATCTCGGCGATGGCGGTGTTGTACTTCAGCGCGGCGGTGTCGTCGCCGACCTTGCGGATAGCCTGGTGCAGCGCGCGGCGGGCCTCGCCCTGCGGCGCCACATCACTCAGCGCCCGCTCGACGCAGAGCCGCCAGACGCGCTCCAGGAAGCGCACCACCCCGGCGATGCCCTGATCGCTGAAGTCGCCGCCCATCTCAAACGGCCCCATGAACATCAGGTAGACGCGCAGGGTATCAGCGCCGTAGCGCGTGATGTACTTGTCAGGATTGACGATGTTGCCCTTTGACTTGCTGATCTTCTCGCCGTTCAGCGTAATCATGCCGTTGGCGCGGAACCGCTTGAATGGCTCCTCGAACTCCAGCCAACCCGCGTCATGCATAGCCATCGTGATGAAGCGCGAGTAGAGCAGGTGCAGCACGCTATGCTCGGCGCCGCCGACATACATATCCACCGGCAGCCACTTGCGCGTGCGCTGCGGATCCCAGGCGCGCGTCTGGTCGTCGCTGGAGGGATAGCGCAGGTAGTACCAGGCCGAATCCAGGAAATTGTCCATCACGTCGGTGTCGCGGCGGGCGGGCTGGCCGCAGATCGGGCAGGTGGCCTGGACGAAGCTCGCCACCCGCGCCAGCGGCGAATCGCCCGTGCCGGTGGGCTGGTAATCCTCCAGGTCGGGCAGGCGTACAGGGAGCTGATCGTCTGGCACAGGGACGGCGCCATGCTGCGAGCAGTGAATGATGGGGATGGGTGGTCCCCAGTAGCGCTGGCGACTGATCAGCCAGTCGCGCAGGTGGTAGCGCGCGACAGCCCGCCCAGCGCCGCGCTCCTCGAACCACGCCGCAATGCCCACCCGCGCGTCGGCGCTGGCCTGCCCGCTGAACTCGCCGGAGAATGCCAGCCGCCCCTCGCCGGTATATGGCGCGTCGGCAGGCGCGCCGCCCTCCGGCAGCACGACCGGGCGCACCGGCAGACCCATCGCGCGGGCGAAGGCCCAGTCGCGCTCGTCGTGCGCGGGGACGGCCATGATCGCGCCGGAGCCATAGCCCATCAGCACGTAGTCGGCGACCCAGATGGGAACCTGCTCGCCCGTCATCGGATGGATGGCGTAGGCGCCGGTAAAGACGCCAGTGGGCGCGGCTTCCCTGGCGCTGGCGTCGGCCTCCTCGCGGGCGCGCTCGCGGGCGGCGATGCGGGTGGCGGCTCCGGCGCGGTACTCGCGGAC
>DASVWQ010000115.1:0-3497 GCA_036393135.1 Ktedonobacterales bacterium | reverse complement strand
AGCAGCAGCGCGTCAGCTTCGGGCAGACGCTCGCGGGTATTGAACGCCTCGCGCGGGTCCACCACCGTCACCTGATAGCCCAGCACTTTCGCCAGCCGGGTCAGCGGGATGGAGATGTGGCCCGCGCCGACGATGATGAGGCTACGCGGCGGGGTGAGCGTCTGGTAGAAGATTTCCTCCTGCGCCGCTGGCTCGGCGTCGGTAGGCAGGCGTTCGGCCACTGGCAAAGCCGCGCCAAGCAGCTCGCGCGCCCGCGCCGCCACATCAGCGCCCGCCGGAGAGGCGAGCAGCGCGCCCTGCGCCTCGCCGCCATCCACCAGCGTCAGGCTCTGGCCCACTGTCGTGGTGTCGGGCCCTGCGATCACCAGCGCGCGAACGGCCGGCTTGCCCGCGCGCTCGGCGCCCTCCAGCGCATCCAGGCTCGGCGTGCGCTCCAACCGCTCGACAAAGACGCGAATCTCGCCGCCGCAGGAGAGGCCGATGCGCTCCAGGTTCTGCTCCTCGCTGACGCCATAGGTCAGCAGGCGCGGCTTGCCAGAGCGCATCACCTTGCGCGCCTGCTCCACCACATCTGGCTCGACACAGCCATTGCTGACAGAGCCAGCAATCTCGCCGGCATCGCTCACCACCAGCGTCGCGCCGATGCCGCGCGGCGCCGAGCCGACCAGCGAGACGACCGTCGCCTGCGCGACGCGCTTCCCCTCGGCCAGCCAGCGGGCCACATCGTCCAGCGTCTCTCGCATCGTTGGTCTCCTTTCGCCGGGCGTCCCGGCTTATGGCTCGGTGGATTCGGCGGGCTGCCCCTCAGCGCCCGCGTTGGCGCGATACGCCGCGCGCAGCTCGTCCAGCAGTCGCTCGCGCTGAGCATAGAGTTCGCGGCGCGGGCGTGGCTCCGCGCGGGTGACGGCATAGGCCGCCAGCAGCGGGAACGCCAGCGTCGTGTCGGCGTAGACCACCACCGAATCACTCAGCAGCTCCGGCTTGATCTTGCCCCAGGAGACTGCCTCCGAGGGTGTCGCGCCAGAGAGGCCGCCCCAGTGCGGCGCATCCTGGGTGATCTGGATGAAGTAGTCGTGACCGCCTTTGTTGATGCCCAGCACCTCCCAGAGTTGCGGCTGCGTCTGGAGGTAGAAGTTCTTCGGCGAGCCACCGCCCAGGATGATGACGCCGTTGCGCGTCGCCGCCTGCACGATGGCCGTCGTCTCATGCACATCGTAGAGCGGATCGATCGTCAGCGCAAAGCCGTCGAGCTGGTGTCTGGCAAGATTCATGCCGATGGAGGAATCGCCCGGCGACGAGGTGTAGACGGGCACGTTCCAGCGCGCCGCCATCGCCAGCACCGACTGCTCCGGCGCCACGCCCAACTCCAGCAGGCTCCGGCCGATGAGGTGGTGCAACTCGGCGGTGGACATCGGACGCTGCGGGAAGGTCCGGAAGATCTGGCGCAGGAAACTGTCGGTATCGAGCAGCACCTCATCGCGGAACAGCACGTCGTAGATGCGAATGACGCCCGCCTCGTGCAGCTCGGGGTCGTCCAGCTTGAAGCTGCCGCGATGCAGCGCGAAGTTCAGGGCGTGGTGGATGTCATGGTAGAGGTTCGCGCCTGTGCTGACCATGAAGTCAATCGCGCCACGCTCCATCAAGGTGATGATGCTGCCACCAACGCCCGCTGGCGTCATCGCTCCCGCGATGGTCAGGCAGACCGTGACCTCCTGCTCCGGATCGAGCATGCGGTTGGCGTAGAGCCGCGCCGCCTCGTTCAGCCGCCCGGCGTTGTAGGCCTGGAAGGCGTCATCGATCAGGTCGGCGGCGCTGACGCCCGGCGCGATGCGGTTGGCGTGGATCCGCTCACCGCCAAGGTACCCTTCGGCGTCGTGGTGGCCGTCGGTGGCAGGCTGTGGCTTCGGCGGCGGGCCGTCATGGGGTCGGTGTGGCACGGTACGCTATCCTCACTCTCAGGTTGGCTGACTCGTGGTCGGCGGCAGGGTCGCGCCCCGTCGCGGGAAGACATCGAGCGTAGTGTATCGCATCCAGGCGCGGCGCCGCTCACTCCGCCTCCAACGTGACGCGATGGCTGATCTCCGCCGCCTTGCCCAGCATCGCGCTCACTCCGCAGTAGCGCGTCTCGGCCAGTTCCAGCGCGCGGGTGACTTTGCCGGGATCCAGCCGCTCGCCAACGAGGTGATGCTCCACGGTGAGCCGCTCGAAGACGCGCGGCGGGCGCTCGGTCAGCTCCCCGCTCACCTGAATCTCGTAGCGCGAGACGCGCTGGCCCATCCGCCGGAGCATTGGCGCGATGGTCATGCCCAGGCAGCCACCCAGCGCCACCAGCAGCGTCTCCATCGGGCTGATCGCGCCGGTCGGCGCCGCGCCATCCTCTGCCGCCGGGGCCATCGGCGCCTGCCCGCCAAAGCCGGTCGCCGCCGCGAAGTGATCGAAGTGGTCGTCGCCCGCCACCAGCCGCACCGTCGCCGTCAGCGCATGCGTCATCTCGCCCTCCCGCATGTCTTCGCTCGCGCGCCGCCCATTCTCCCTGACTGTAGCTCACGCGCATAGCGCACAGCCAGTCCATCGGAGCGGGCTGGCGCTCAGCCCAGCAGCGACGCCGCCAGACTGACACGCTATACTCTGTACGGGGACAAGCTCAACCCAACGCCGCCTGTCGAGCAAGGGGTCTAACGATATGCCGACAATTCACCTGGAAACACAAATCCATGCGCCGCCAGAACGCTGTTTCGACCTCTCGCTCAGCGTTGACGCGCATGCCCAGTCCCAGGCGCATGCGCGTGAACGCCCGATTGCGGGCGTGCTGACAGGCGAGATGCGTCTGGGCGATACCGTGACCTGGGAGGCTGTCCACTTCGGCGTCAAGCAACATCTGACATCACGCATCACTGAGTACGAACGACCAGAGCGCTTCACCGATGAGCTGGTCGCCGGAATCTTCCAGCAATTGCATCATACCCATGTCTTTGTTCCGCAGCCCTATGGCACGCTGATGATCGATGACTTCACGTTTCGCGCGCCGCTGGGCGTCCTGGGCCGACTGGCCGAGACGCTCTTCCTCACCCGCTACATGACAGGACTCCTGCTTGCCAGGAACCGCTATCTGAAGCAGGCAGCCGAATCAGGGGCCGAAACAGAGATGGAGCTTTCGTGACCGACCGCTAGAGCAGCGTGGAGATGAAGGCGCCGGGGAGTGTGACGCCGTGGTCGTAGACCAGCGCGCCGCCGAGATAGCCCGTCAGCCCGAGCAACGCGACCGCGACGAGGCTCAGGAAGAGATAGAGCGCGATAGCGGCGGTGGGCAGCGGCGGCTCGTAGAGGACGGGCAGCGCCGTGCGCAGGGCATGGTCGGCGCTGGCGATCAGGCCAGACGTCACGCCGCGCCGCTTGAGCGACTCGAAGCCGCGCGGAGCCAGCCAGACCAGCCGCATGCCAAGCAGCAGGCTGAAGAGGCAAGTGGTCAGCACGGCGACGATCTTGTGCAGGCTGAG
>DASVWQ010000114.1:0-2399 GCA_036393135.1 Ktedonobacterales bacterium | reverse complement strand
TTCGATAGCTGGCTGACCCTGCGCGGCGTCCGCACGCTGGCCTGGCGCATGCGTGGCCACACCGAGAATGCGTTGGCAGTGGCGCGCTACCTCGCGGACCACCCCGCCGTCGCCGCCGTCCACTATCCCGGCCTGCCCGACCATCCCGGCCACGCGGTCGCCGCGCGCCAGATGGACCTCTTTGGCGGGATGCTCTCGATTCAGACGCAAGGCGGCGCGACTGAGGCGCTGGCGGTAGCCGGGCGCGCCCGCGTCTTCACCCGCGCAACGAGCCTGGGCGGCGTGGAGAGCCTGATCGAGCATCGCGCCAGCGTGGAAGGGCCGGAGTCGCGCACACCGCAGAACCTTCTCCGCCTCTCCATCGGCCTGGAGCATTCCGATGACCTGATCGAAGACCTCGACCAGGCCCTCGCGCCACTTGTACGGTAATGTGGCGGTATGAAATGGCGCCACCGACGAATGTTTCACGTGAAACTACTGACGTTTGCCTGGAAGTCTCAAGAAATGATACGTTGGCGCCATATACGCCAAAAGGATGCGAGTCTGCGAGGGCGCCAGCCAGATTCAGAAGATCGTCATGGCCGATCAACTCCTGAAATGAGGCGTCTATGGACGATCAGCCGCCTGAATTGGACGAAGCGGTCGAGGTCAGCGATCTGCGTGAAAAGCCGTCCACCGCATCTCCCATCGTGCGCGACATCCGGCGACCGCTGCTAACGCCACGCCAGCGAATGCGGCGCCTCGCCGTCTCGGGCGGCTCTATGCTGCTGGCGCTACTGATCCTGCTCGCCGTCGCGCCCAGCCTGCGGAAAGGCGCCGACTCGTGGCTGGCGGGCTTCGTCCCCACGCCCACCGCCACGCTGCCGCCGGGCGCCGGGCGCTTCTACTTCATCGCGAGCGTCCCCAACATTCAGCTGTTCATAGATGGCCGCTCCATCTCCCATCTGCCGCGCATCGGCGCCGACCCGCCGCTGGCGCTCGCGCGTGGTCAGCATCGCATCTCCTGGAACGCGGCGCCGTTTCTCCCGCAAAGATGCCTCCTTTCGGTTCCGTTCAACCCCAACGACACCTGCGGCGTCGCCATCCCCGTGTCAACGCCTCTGCGACAAGTGTCCGTCGCCGTGTCCATCTTCTTGCTGCGCGAGTCGCTGACGACGCTATCCGCCGACCAGCAAAGCGCCGTCGTGGCAACGATCCAGCACGGGCTTCCCGACTATGCTAGCGCCATTCAGCCGGGCGATCATTATGCGTTCACTCAGGTTGGTACACAGCCGCTGCGCGGCACGCTAGATTTTCAGCTCGATACCTCGAATTTTGGAGCAGGTGACGCCTGTGGGTTGTCTCCCCAGCCCCCCTACATCGTCTGCAACTTCACCGCCAATCCTTGCGCTGTCTGCACCATGCCTCCGCCGATCCTGGCGAGCGCGGGGATGGCCGTGGCGCCATCATCCTGGTATGTCATTACGTTTGTCCGCCTCTCCTATACGATCAGCGCACTGAACGGCCAGCCGCTCATCACGAACGGTCCGATCAGCGCAGGCGGACTCGCGGTACAGGATTACCCTATCCTCATCGCGCTCACCTGGGATGGCGCCGTATGGCATGCGCAGCCGCTCCTTGGCCCAGGGTATGATGCGCTGCTTCAGCGACTCAACGCCAGCGCAGCCTTTTCCCCCCAGCCGTTATTTACATCGCCATATCTTGCCGACCTGGGCTGCGCCGCGATGCCCGATTTCATCGGCCCCAATGTGGCTATCAATCACTATGGTAGTGTTTCATTCGTCGCTGGTCCGAATCCCGCGGATGGCTGCCTCGCGATCGTCACAGTGGACACTGCTTCGGGCGCCCAGCGGGCATACTACCTCTACCGCTTCGGCGGGCTCGTCGCCGTCAACGACGTCGCCCAACGTCAACAGTCCCTATGGCCGGCCGCCAGCGCACATGAGCGGCAGATCGCCGCCGCGATCCTGTCTAGCGGCGCCCCCGCGCCATGATGGCTGTGCTGGCTGATAGCGAGCGCCGGGGTGTTACACACGGCGCGCCTATTGTTTCACGTGAAACGTCAGGAGCGATGACGGCGGAGTTCGAGCGCATAGTCGTCTGGCTGGCGGGTGCGCCACAGGGGTGGTACAATATCGGCGTTTCCCCCAGCGTGGGGCCGTAGCTCAGGGGCAGAGCAGGGGCCTTTTAAGCCTCGTGTCGTGGGTTCAAATCCCACCGGCCTCACCTATCCTTGCGGCAGTCAGCTCATCGCTGGCTGCCGCTTCGCGTTGGCCGCCACCCTTACGCCCCCTGCCGGACCAGTGGGCGGTAGCGTGGCTCCCACATCAGCGCGTCCACCCGCTCTTCGATGTCGCGCTCCGTATCGGCCTGCCCCAGCCCGGCCCGCAGCGCCTCGC
>DASVWQ010000113.1:0-4378 GCA_036393135.1 Ktedonobacterales bacterium | reverse complement strand
GACAGTTGTCTGGCGAAAATACACATAGCGGATGTCCCCTTTCCCGACTGATTGTGGCGCCGCTGTTCCATGCAGTATATGGCGCTGTGGATTCTAGCATACTTTCGCGCCCTCGACTGCTAGATATGCTGACGGCGCAAGCCATCCGACAGGCGTCTACAGCGTGTGTCTGTCGTTGAACGAGACCACTCTGTTCCAGGACAGGAGTAGCCGCATGGATCAACGACTTCTGACAAGGCGAAGAGGTGATCGAGGACGCCGAATCACAGCATCTGCCACGCGTTCAGCCGACGCACGCCAGCAGCCGCTTCGCCGCTCGCGCGCCGCGCCGCGTCCACCAGTCCAGCCGCGCCTGGGCCGCCTGACGCGCGGGCCGGGAGGGCGCGTCCTCGACGTTGCGCGCCCAGGCCTCGCCGCCCAGCAGCGTCGCGCGGAGATAGGCGGCGTCGGCCAGCGCCTGCCACTCCGCCGCCGCCAGCCGCCGACCACGCGCCGCCAGCCGCCGCGTCAGCCGCGCGCGATAGGCCGCCAGCAGCGGGATCGGGCGGAGGGTTGGCCAGGCGCCGCAGAGCGAGAGGACATCGTAGGGCGCGGGCGCGGCGGTGGCCAGCGACCAGTCCAGCAGCAGCAGGCGCCGCCCCAGACGCGGCGCGCTTCGCGTGGGAGGGAGCCAACCGATGTTCGGCCCCCAGATGTCGCCGTGGACCAGCGTGCGCGGCAGGCGTCCGATGGCGGCCAGGATTGGCTCTGGCGCGGCGAAGATGGCGCCAAGCGTCGCCGCCTCCGCCGTCGGGGCCAGGCGAAAGAACGCCTGCCAGCCACGCTCCGCCAGCGCGAGATAGGGCTGCGTCTCGCCCGCCGCCCGGGCCGCCGCGATGGCCTGGGGGCTGAGCCAGAGCAGCGTATCGCGCGGCGAGGCCAGCCCCAGCGCCCCGTCATCCAGCAGCGGGGCTTGCCAGAAGCGGGCGTGGAGGGCCGCCAGCGCGTCCAGCAGGGGCGGCAGTGCGGCGGGCAGACGGCCGGGCGGCGTGGCGTAGGGCGCGGGTAGCAGGCGGCAGCGCTCGTCCCGCATCAGGAGGGTGGCTGTGGCGGGCGCCTCTTCGGTGGCCTCGGTGAAGGCGGCGCGCTCGGTCGCCAGCGCGATCCCGTGAGGCAGCCAGCGCGGCAGCCCCGCGCGCCACAGCGCCGCCTCGCGCATCTGGGTGTCGTGGGTGGCGGCGCCGAGCCAGCCCGACTCCGCCGCGATGCGTTTCACCACGCGCCCGCTCAGCGCGTAGGGCGCGCCGGGCCATGCGCCTGCGGGTGTGCGGAGGCGCACGCGGGCGAGGTCAGCGCCGGAGAGGCCGTCCAGCAGCGGCTCCAGCGCGAGGACGCGCTCTGGCCCCAGGCCGACGGAGGCGAGCGCCGCACCGAGTGGCGGCAAGGGATGTGGCGGCATCGGCGGCATCGGTGTATAAGCCCCTTCATCCGCGATAGCTTGGGCGATGAGCGCGCTACCTGAGAATCAGCGGAGAGGTTTGGGCTACCCGCCCCGTACCACCTCCCCATCGGCTATGCTATCATGCGAGACGAACGCGGCGGGTTCGCGCGACGGGAAGAAGGCAAACTGATGGCCTGGTGGTTCTGGAACAAGTATGACCGCGACTGGGGCTGGAACCTCGCGCGCCTGCTGGCGTTCACCCTGCTGGAATCGCTCTTTGCGATGGCGGGCTTGCAGCTCGTGCTGCTGGCGCTGGCGCTCCGTCTGACCACTCCCTACGCCGAGCGGACCGTCAGCTTCTATCTGGCGCATTTTCTCCCCGACCGCGTGGCGACGAGCGCGGTACTCGCCTTCACCCACAGCCTGCGCACGGCCCCCGCCTATCTGCTCGTGCTGGGGCTGCCCGTGGCGGTCTGGTATGGTTCGCGCTTCTTCGCCGTGCTGGAGAGCGTCCTGTGCGTCATCTTCCGCCGGACCAAGCGCCGCTTCCTGCCGCAGAACCGCGCCGCCTTCCTGATGCTGCTGCTCTGCCTCACCCTCCTGCCGATCATCGTCTTCTCGGCCACGGCAATCCCACACATTGGCGTCTCGATCTCGCGGCTGGCGATCACGCTGGTCGACTCTGACGCTTTCGGCGGGTCGGTCTGGGCGCCGTGGCTGGCGCTGCTGGCGGGGCTGCTGGCCAATTTCGTCCTGGCGCTCGTCGCCTTCATCTGGCTCACACCGGGCGGCGTCTCGCTGCGCGCGGCATGGCCGGGCGCGCTGGTGGCGGCGGCGCTCAGCCAGGGCTATCTGCTGATCTTCCCGCTCTATGTACGCTACGTCCTCCAGCCCGCCCACTTCGGCTCCATCGCCGGATTCGCGCTGGTCGCGCTGGTCTTTTTCTACGCCTACGGTCTCTTCATCGTCATCGGGGCCGAGATTGCCGCCATTCGCATGGGCTACGCGCCCAGCAGCCAGGATTTGACGGGGATCGTGGCGAAGTCCGAGCTTCCATCGGCGCCCCCTGCGCGGCAGTCGCTGATCCCGCTGGGCAAACGCGACGTGGCGGCCCTGGGCAGTGTCACGATACCGACGCTGGAGGGCGCGCCCACCGCACATGATGCGCCGACTGACCCCTGGCTCGACGCCGCGCGCCGTGTCGAGGTGATAGAGTAGCAGAGGGCGCCATCCACTCGCGGCCAGCGTGACCTTTGCGCCCTACCAATGAGGATGCTGGAGGCGCGCATGCGGGTCGAGGTGGTCACGCTGCTGGCGGCGCGGCGCCTGCCCCACGCGCGCGACTTCTACACCTATCGCCTCAGCCCGGCGCTGGCGGGCGACGCCCAGCCCGGCTGCCTCGTCTCCGCGCCCTTCGGCGCCAGCGCCACCCCCGCCCTCATCTGGTCGCTCGACGCCAGCGAAGATGCCATCGCTGACGAGGCCGACGCCAGCGACGGGGCTGACAACGGTGATGGCGCCCGACTACGCGAGATTTCCTCGCTGCTTGCGCCGGAGCCGCTGCTCTCCGCGAGCCAGCGCGCCCTCGCCGAGTGGATCGCGGGCTACTACTGGGCGCCGCTGG
Source organism: Ktedonobacterales bacterium (assembly GCA_036393135.1). Lineage (GTDB taxonomy): Bacteria > Chloroflexota > Ktedonobacteria > Ktedonobacterales > JADMIN01 > JAKAIY01. The sequence continues at coordinate 1,334 of DASVWQ010000113.1, read as the reverse complement.
GGGCAGTCGCGCGGATGTTCCTGCCACCGGGGCTGGTGGCCAGCGCGCGGGCAGCGCTGCGCCCGACTGAGTTCGCGCGGTCCGCCACCGAGGCCGACCTCGCGGCGCTCTCCGCCGATGCGCGGCTGGCGTTGGCCCTCTTGCGCGAGAGCGGGCTGGTCGAGCGTGAGCGGCTGAGCGCGGCCCTGGGCGTAGAACGCGCGCGGGCGGTGACGAGCGCGCTGACAGCGCAGGGCCTGGCCCGTCTCGCCTCCGAGATTCCCGCTGGCATGCTCCAGCCGCGCAGGGAGCGTCTGGCGCGGCTGGTCGCCCTGCCCGCCGACCTGGAAGCGTGGCGGCGTGTGGCGCGCGAGCGGCTGGATGCGCTGCTGGCCGCCGAGCCTGCGCCAGCGGGGGGGCGCGGCGCGAGCGGGCCACGGCGGGCGCGAGGCGGCGAGGGCGAGCGGCTGCTGCGCCAGCTCGCCGCGCTGGAGGCGTTGGAGCAGGCCCGCACACCGTGGCGGGTGGAGGACCTTTTGCGGCTGACCCGCGCCACCCGTCCCGCCTTCATGGAACTGGCGCGGGCCGGGCTGGTCGCGGTGGAGCAGGTGGAGGCGCGGCGGGATCCGCTGGCTGGGCGGAGTGTCGCGCCGACGGAGCCGCTGACCCTGACGACGACCCAGCGCGATGCGCTCGCCGCGATCCTCGACCCAGCGGCGCCGACTGATGCGGCGGGCGCGCGCGTCTGCCTGCTGCATGGCGTCACGGGCAGCGGCAAGACGGAGGTGTATCTCCAGGCGCTGGCCGCCATCATCGCGCAGGGGAGGCGCGGGCTGGCGCTGGTTCCGGAGATCGCCCTGACGCCGCAGGCGCTCGCCCGCTATGAGGGCCGCTTTCCTGGGCGGGTGGCGCTGCTGCATAGCGAGCTGACCCCCGCCGAGCGGCTGAGCGAGTGGCGACGCATCCGTGCGGGCGAGGTGGATGTCGTGCTGGGGTCGCGCTCGGCCCTCTTCGCGCCGATCAGCGACCTCGGCCTGATTATCCTGGATGAGGAGCACGAGGCGGCCTACAAGCAGGAGCGCACGCCCAGCTACCACGCGCGCGACGTGGCGATCCACCTGGCGGCGCAGACGGGTGCGACGGTCGTGCTGGGCAGCGCCACGCCGTCGATGGAGTCGTTCGAGCGGGCGCGGTCGGGCGAGTGGCGGCTGGTAGAGATGGCCGAGCGGGTCGGCGCCGCGGCTTCCGCCCAGCCAGCGGACGGCGTGGCGGAGGCGGGGATTGCGCCGGGTCTGCCACCCGTCACGATTGTCGATCTGCGGGCGGAGTTGCGCGACGGCAACACCAGCATCCTC
>DASVWQ010000112.1:0-20921 GCA_036393135.1 Ktedonobacterales bacterium | reverse complement strand
CGCGCGATAGCGTGGCTGGCGCGGCGCCTGGCGACCGTTCGCGGCGGTCTCAGCCTCCGCAAACTCGTCGTGGTTGGCCAGCTCCTCCAGCGTGTTGTACTCGCCGTGGGGGTCGATCACCAGCACAGCGGCGCCATTGTAAGGGCGCATCAGCTCCTCGATGATGACGCTGGCGAGGTAGCTCTTGCCCGCGACAGTGCTGGCGATGATCGCCAGGTGGGTGCTCACGAGGTCCTTCACGTCCAGGACGATCGGCGCGGCGCCAGCGGGGCGGGTCAGCAGCGAGCCGACCAGCGCGCTGCCCGGCGTGTGGGCCTGCTTGCGCGAGAGGACGGCGGTGAGCCAGGCATCGTCGGCCAGATAGATCGGCGTGCCGGAGCTGGGCGGAATCCACGGGTTGACGAAGGAGCCGAGATGGGGGTCATAGTAGCCCATGATCGCGACGCTCAGCTCGAAGAGGTCGCTGGCGCTGTGGTCGAAGCCCACCAGCGCCGCCACCTGCGAGGGCGCGACGCCCGGCTCCGCCAGGAAGGTATCGGGGAAAAGCTGCACCGGGTCGCGCCGCAGGATGCGTCCCAGCACGCGCCGAGGCTGGCCCGCCGCGCCGCTCTCCAGCTCATAGTAGACGTACTCGCCGTTCTTCAGCAGGCGCCGTTCGTCGCGCGAGATGAAGGTGTATTCGTGGATCGTCTCGCCCGGCCCTTTGGTGATGCCGACCGGGCTGGCGGGGGTCTCCTCGCGCTGCTTCATCATGTCCTCCCTGTCCCGGCGCCGCGCCTCAGCCCGCCGACTGCACCTTGAGCCGCCAGGCGAAGTTGCGCTTGACGATGGAGAGCAGCGGGCGCTGCTCCGGGAAGAGCGCCTCCAGCCGGTCGATCACTCGCAGCAACGCCAGCGGCAGCAGCGGATGCCCCTGCGCGACGGCCAGCGGAAGATAGCCCATGTGCAGGTAGGGCTTGCCGCGCGGCTCGTCGGCGAAGTAGTGGAAGGCGCGAATCTCCTCATCGCCAAGCGCGCTGACCACCGCGCCGAGGTCAGGGGCGAGGTCAGGGGCGCCGTGCATGGGGCGTGGCGTGGCGGCGCCAGCGGGCGCGACGGCCCCCAGCAGCAGGATCGAGACCAGCACGGCGCGCTCGGCCACGTAATCGGGCGAAAATAGCTCCACCTGCTCATCGGTCGAAAGACGTGGCCCCAGCGCGCCAAACGCCGGGTTGAGCAGAATCGTGTCGTAGATCAGGCCAACCGCCCAGCCCGCGCTCGCCGCGCCACCCGCCGCCAGCGCGTCGCCGGGCGGCAGCGCCAGCGTATCGGGGCGGGCTGGCCCCGCGCGCAGGGGGATGCGGACGAAGGCGCCGAAGGCGTGATCGGCGGGAGTGGGTGGCGCATCCGTCTCGCCCGCGCCGTAGACCTGGCAGGTATAGCGGACATGCGACTCCGAGCGCACGATCTTGCCGATGTTGACCGCGCCCATCCCGCGCGAGTCCACCATCACTTCGCTCCCGCGCTGGCGCGTGGGCAGTGGCCTGTCCGCGCTCGTATCGCCTGTCGCATCTCCCGCTGGCCGCAGTATATCATGCCGCCTGCTGGGCGCGACGCGGATGCGAGAGGACGGCTATTTCTTCTTCTTCGGCGTGGCGGTCGGCGTGCCGTGTTTCGCTGGCGTCGCAGTGTGGGTCGGCGCGGGCGCCGTGACGCCGGGAATCGTGCTGGGCAGGCTGATGTGCTGTTCGGCCCAGCGCTGCGCCCGGACGACGCCGACGGGAACCAGCGCGATCACGCCGACGATCAGGATCAGGACTATTCCGCTGCGGATGGGTCTGGGCTGATGGAAGCGATTGGGGCGGGGTAGCGCGCGGGTGCGCGGCGCGGTCGCGGTGTGGCGCCCCGTCGCGGCGATATAGGTCGTGCGCTTCCAGTAGTCGTCCTGTCGGGGCCAGGCGCGATGCTCCACAGTCGGGCGGTCATCGTCCAGCGGCAGGAGCCGCCCCTCGCCATCATCTGGCGCTTCCGCCCCACCACGCGGCGAGGATACGCGCATTCCCTGCCCGGCGTCATCATCCATCATTCGCCCTCCTGGCGCATCCCGCGCCTCATCCCCTGCCTCGCTGGCGCCCCGCTCCTGATTCTCGCCTGCTGGCTATCTTCGCGCAGTTACCCATGTCACAATCCACCCCGCCTCAGACTCCTACGTGTTATAACGCCTGGCAGGCGACGTAGTTTACACCGCGAGCGCTCTCTGCGGACTATATCTCCAGATGAACCGTCCGCGCGCCTACTCCGTCTATCTTGTTAGACGCGCCATCGGCGGAATCCGCACGCGGGGCGAGGGGCGTGTGCGCACGAATGCGTAGCGCATGGCTATGGCGCCCATGACCATCGGTGTCATCGCGCGGCGGTGTGCTAGAATGCCGACCATGAGAGACGTGACACGCGCGACAGCAACATGGACGCCAACCGGTGGCGGGTCACCGGATGTTTAGGGGCTAGGCATGAAGGACGAAAGCGACGCCATGGGCGTCAGTCGCGCCAGGCACAACGGCGCGCGGCCTGCGCCTGACCTCGCTGGGACGCGGACTGTTGGCGCGGGTGAAATTGTCGAACTGGAACTCAACGACCTGGCGCACGGTGGCGACGCCGTGGGGCGTCATGAGGGGCGGGCGATCTTCGTCCCCGGCGGCCTGCCCGGCGAGGTGGTCCGCGCGCGGCTGATGCGCGAGCGCTCCAACTACGCCCGCGCCACGCTGGTCGAGGTGCTGCGCGAGTCGGCGGATCGGGTTGAGCCACGCTATCCTGAATTGAGCGAGTCAGGCGGCTTCCAGTGGCAGCACCTCGCATATCCGGCCCAGCTCGAGTGGAAAACGCGCATCGTGCGGCAACTACTGATCCGCATCGGCAAGTTCTCCGAGCCGCACACGCGCCCCACACTGGGCATGCCCGCCAGCGGCGATCCGTGGCGCTATCGGACCGTGGCGCAGTTCGCCATCTCACCCGAAGGCGCGATTGGCTTCCGGCGTATGGAAAGCCACGACGTGCTCGACATGCCTGAGTGTCCGATTGTCCACCCCCAACTCGACGCCATCTACCAGGCGACGCGCAACTGGATTCGCAACCGCTGGGGCGCGCGAGCCAGCGAGTACACCGAGCGGTTCACGCTGCGGGTCGCGGTGGGCGCGCCTGGCGAGCCAAGCTCCGGCCCACTCTCGCTGATGGGCAGCCACAGCTATCGGCATGGCTCCAGCGGTCTGCTCACCATCGAGGCGCGGCCAGGCGCGCCCTTCGACACGGATGGCGGACCCGACGCCGTGGCAAGCGCGCTGCTGGCGGAAGTGAAGGGGCTGGCAGGCGCCGTGATCCTCGGCCTGCCAGGTGGGCGCGGGCGCATCATCGCGGGGCAGGACTTCGTGCATGAGCAAGTGAAGCATCGTCTCTTTCGCATCTCCGCTGGCTCCTTCTTCCAGGTCAACCCCACGCAGACGCCGATCCTCGTCGATCAGGCGCTGGCGGCGCTCAAGCCGCGCCACAGCGATGTCGCGCTGGATGGCTACAGCGGCGCGGGCCTCTTTTCGCTCTTCCTCGCCGAGCAAGTCAGCCATGTGCGCGCCGTGGAGTCGCAGCCCAGCGCGGTAGCCGACGCCCGCGCCAGCGCCCTGCTCAATGATATCAACAACATCATCACGCAGGAGAGCCTGCTGGAGCGCGCCATCGGCCAGATGCGCCGCCAACGCGAGCGCTTCGACATCGCGCTGGTGGACCCGCCGCGCGCGGGCTGCCTGCCCCGCGCCTTGCTGGAGTTGACCGCGCTGGCCCCGCGCACCATCGTCTACGTCTCGTGCGATCCCTCGACCCTTGCCCGTGATCTGCGCATCATCTGCGATAATGGCTACGCCCTGACTTCGACGCAGCCAGTTGATATGTTCCCATTCACCTCGCACATCGAGTGTGTCGCGACCTGCGAGCGTATCCGCCCCTAGCGCGGAATCCGCTCGATAAAAGTAGGAGCAGCGCAGTGGACATCGCGGTTGATGGCGTCAATATCTTCGTGAAGTCAGTTGGCGATGAGCGCAACTATCCACTCTTCCTCCTGCATGGTGGGCCGGGCCTCGATCATACCGAGATGTGGCCCTGGTTCGACCGCCTGAGCGACCAGTTCCGCCTGCTGTATGTCGATCAGCGCGGGCAGGGGCGCTCACAGCGTGTCGATCCCGCAACCCTCTCGCTGAGCCGGTTCGCGGCGGATGTGACGGCGCTGGCGCGGGCACTGGGGCTGCCGCGCTACGCTGTGCTGGGCCACTCCTTCGGCAGCTTCGTGACGCTGGCCCACGCCATCGAGCAGGGCGACGCCTCGCACTACGTCCTCTCTGGCTGCACAGCCAGCTTCACCAAGACCGCGCCGGAGATTGAGCATAATCTGGCAACCTTCGAGCCGGTCGCGCTGCGCGAGCAGGTCACGCAGTCGTGGGCGCTGGAGCCGCACGCCCGGACGCAGGAAGATGTCGCGAAGATTATGGACATGCAAATGGCGTTCCACTTCGCGACGACGACGAGCGACGCCTACCGCCGCTACATGGAGGTCGAGGCGGAGGGACGCGCGGTCTACTCGCCAGAGGTGCTGGCCTACTTTGCCACCAACCAGTACGCCATCGAGTATGAAGATCAGCTGCGCGCCATCCGCGCGCCCACGCTCGTCATCACCGGGCGGCATGACCGCACCTGCACGCCGCGCGCCTCACACGAACTGCACACGGGCATCCCCGGCAGCGAGCTGGTCATCGTTCCCGACGCCGGCCACATGACCTATGTTGAGCAACCCGACATCTATTTCGGCGCCATGTCCGCATTCTTCGCCCTTCACCCCACCGCCTGAGCCACCCGCGCATCCTACGCATTTCTGCTCAATTTTCCACCGCTTTGCGATCTGACATGCGTGGCGTTCTTGCCTTGTGCTATAGTAGTGGTGCGAGTTGTGGGATCAGTCGCAGGGACAGTGTAGATGATATGGCCGCGTCCGGGATGGCGTGGCGGCGGGCAGTGATCGCCTAATTCGTTCGGGTCGCGCATTCCGGTTCTGGCGCGACCTGACTTCCCCTCTTGACTCACTATCACTATTCAGTCGAAAAACGTTCGCGGAGCCTGAGATCACGTAGCCCGAAACCGCACAAGAGTGATACCGCTGACGCTATTCACACAGGGAGAATCACACCAATGGCGACTCAAGACGACAACCAGCAGCCCGGTAACGACGACAACATAGTAGACGCCGACGAGGACCCGAAGATCGCGGAGATCGCGCGACTTGAGAGCGATGTGGTGGAGGAAATCGGGCTCGGCCAGTCTGAAGGCAATTTCGCTTACTGGGAGCGCCGGGTTGGCATCGACCGCATGCAACAGGGCAATGACGAGGCGGGAAAGGCGCTCCTTCACGACGCCTCTGAACATTTCCAGGACGCCGCCGATGTCATGAAACATGTTGACGATGAGCTGCGACAGGTCCAGCGCCTGCGCGCTGAGCGTCAGCATGAGCTTTCTCGCGAGGTGCGTGAGTGGACCGGCCAGAGCCTCGTCAGCCTGGGCGACGCGGTGCGCAGCGTGCGCGCACAGGTCGAGCGGATGACTGAGCATGACATCAGCAAGATCGTGCGCCTGAGCAAATTCTCTGAAGAGGAGGTCGCCAGAAAGCGCGAGGCGATCATCGACTATAGCCAGACGATTGAGATCACGCTGAACTCCGTGACGGAGGTGCGCCGCGATCCACTCGCGTTGGTCAAGGCGCTCGGAGCCTTCACGACGCTCGCTTTTGAATTGGCGCACTATCTGCCAGCGCTGATGGAGAAGCTGGAAGAGTTTGGCAGGCTCCTTGCGCAGTTCCACTTCTAACGCCGCGCCGCGAGACCAACCTGCGCGGGGTGGCGCTCCACCATACAGGGAGGTCCGCGCGATGACGACGGATGAGGTTCTTGGCCTGGTGACAATGCTATTCTATCTGGTGGCCGTGCCAATCGGCATCGGCGCCTTCACGCGCGGCGCGGTGTGGCTGGCGGTGCTGGCGATGCTGGCGCTTCCGCTGCTGGCGCTCATGGTGTTCGCAGGCGCGGTGATTGCGGCGCTGATCGCCACCGCGCGCCCCACTCGCGCCGCATAGACCACCGCGCCAGAGCATCAGACGCCGCCCGCCGAAGCCTGCGTGGGCGGCGTTTCCGCGCCCCGCCGCCCGCTCGCCACACAGGTGGTACACTGGCTCTGCGGCGTATCCGCTCTGGACGCGCCGGTGGACGTGAGCGATGAGGGTGAGCGCCCATGGCGACGAGACGCGCAGATCGATTGGTCAGCACCTTTTCCATCGTCGGACGTGACGCGCAGAACGGCGACCTCGGTATCGCCGTGCAGTCGAAGTTTCTGGCGGTCGGCGCGGTCGTGCCATGGCTGAAAGCGGGCGTCGGCGCGGTGGCCACCCAGGCCTGGGCCAACACCAGCTATGGCCCGCGCGGGCTGACGCTGCTGGCGGAGGGGCGCTCGGCGGCGGAGGCGCTGGCCGAGCTGACCGCTTCCGATGAGATGGCCGAGCATCGCCAGGCAGGCATCGTGGATGCGCGGGGCGGCTCGGCGACACACACCGGCGCAAGCTGCTATTCCTGGGCAGGCGGTCTCGCCGGGCCGAACTTCGCCGCGCAGGGCAACATCCTCGTCAGCGAAGCGACCGTGCGGGCGCTGGCCGAGACGTTCCAGGCCACCGAGGGGCCGCTCTGGCGGCGGTTGCTGGCGGCGCTGGCGGCGGGGCAGGCGGCGGGCGGCGACAGCCGGGGCATGCAGTCGGCGGCGCTGGTAGTCGTGCGCAAGGCAGGCGGCTACGGCGGCCTCAACGACCGCTTCATCGATCTGCGCGTGGATGACCACACCAGCCCGATAGCGGAGCTTGGCCGCCTGCTCGACATGCACGAACTGTACTTCTTCAAGCCGACGCCCGAGGACTTGCTTCCGCTGGACGCCGCGCTCACCACCGAGCTGCAAACCCTGCTCACGCGCAGCGGCGACTACTCCGGCCCCATCAGCGGCGCCTGGGACGAAGCGACCTACAGCGCGCTGGAGCGCTACGGCGGCCGCGAGAATCTGGAGGAGCGGCTGGCTCACGATCCCAGCGACGCGCGCATCGACCGCAAGGTTATCGAGTACATGCGCGAGCATCGTCAGTGACGTTCAATAGACAAGGCGACATGGACATACCAGACCATCCACTCGGCCCCGACGACGCGCCGCCCCTGAGCGCGGGACAGCCGCTCAGCTTCCGCGTCGTCGGGCGTAGCGCCGACTCGCGCGCCCGCGCGGGCGTCATTCGCACGCCGCATGGCGTCATTCGCACGCCGGTCTTCATGCCTGTCGGCACCCACGCCACCGTCAAGGCGGTCGGCCCCGACGATCTGGAGGCCATCGGCGCGAGCATCATCCTCTCCAACACCTATCATCTGCTGCTGCGCCCTGGCCCAGAACTGGTGGCGCGCTTCGGCGGGCTGCACGGCTTCATGCGCTGGCCACATCCCATCCTGACGGATAGCGGCGGCTTCCAGGTCTTCAGCCTGGGCAAGCTACGTAAGGTGACGGACGCGGGTGTGACCTTCCGCTCCCATCTGGACGGCTCGCCAGTGGAGATGACGCCAGAGAGCGTGATGCGGACGGAAGCGCTGCTCGGCGCCGACATCATCCTGCCGCTGGATGTCTGCCCGCCGTATCCTAGCTCGCGCGAGAGCGCTCGCGCCGACACCGAGCGCACCCACCGCTGGGCCGTGCGTGCCCTGGCCGCCCGCGAGCGGCCACACGACCAGGCGCTCTTTGGCATCCCACAAGGGGCGATGGAGACCGACTTGCGCGCCGAGAGCGCCCGCTTCATCGGCGCGCTGCCCTTCGACGGCTTCTCGATTGGTGGGCTGTCGGTCGGCGAGCCGCGCGACGTGATGTGGCGCATGCTGGAGGCGACCATCCCCGGTCTGCCCGACGAGAAGCCGCGCCACCTGCTCGGCGTCGGCTCGCCCGATGACCTGCTGGAGGGCATCGAGCGGGGGGTAGATATGTTCGATTGCGTGCTGCCGACGCGCACTGCCCGCACTGGCGGCCTCTACACCGCGCGGGGCCGACTCAATGTGCGCGGCGCCCGCTACCGCGACGAGCAAGGGCCAATCGACCCGACCTGCGACTGCTGGACCTGCCGGACGTTCAGCGCGGGCTACCTGCACCACCTGATCCGCGCGGAGGACGACGAGAGCCGGGGCGAGTTACTCTACTACCGCCTGGCCAGCATTCACAACCTGCGCTTCCTGATCCGCCTGGCGGAGCAGGCCCGCGCCGCCATCCTGGCTGGAACCTTCGCCGCGTTCAAGGCGGAATTCCTGGCGGGCTTCACTCCGCCCGACCGCGCCGCCGCCGAGGAGCAGAAGCGGCGGCGTGAGGCGAAGCTGGGGTCGGGGGCGTAAGCGGACGGTTGACGGTAGTGGATCAGGAGATGGCCACCGTCGAGCAAGCTGGCGAATAAATTCGCGGCCCGCAGGCCTTCCAGGCGCGGTTTCAATCGCCAGCTTCGCGGCGCCGCGCATCATCCGTCTGATGGCCGCCCGCCCGCTCCCCTACGCCTCCGCCTCAAGCACCTTGCGGAGGAAAGTGCGGGTGCGCTCCTCGCGCGGATTGCTGAAAATATCGGCGGGCTTGCCCTGCTCAACGACCACCCCGCCATCCATGAAGATCACGCGGTCGGCCACATCGCGGGCGAAGCTCATCTCGTGGGTCACGACCACCATCGTCATGCCCTCCTCGGCAAGCTGGCGCATCACCTTCAGCACCTCGCCCACCAACTCGGGGTCCAGCGCGGAGGTCGCCTCGTCGAAGAGCATGATCTTCGGGTCCATCGCCAGCGCCCGCGCGATGGCCACACGCTGCTGCTGCCCGCCAGAGAGGCGCGCGGGATAGGCGTCGGCCTTCTCCGACAGCCCAACCTTCGCCAGCAGTTCGCGCGCCCGCCGCTCGGCCTCCTCACGCGGGACGCCCTTCACCTGTATCGGCGCCTCCATGATGTTCTGCAGCGCCGTCATATGTGGGAAGAGATTGAAACGCTGGAAGACCATGCCGATCTGCGAGCGCATGCGGGCGATGTTCTTCTCTCTGTCCTCGACCAGCTTGCCGCCTTCCTCGCGATAGCCCATCGGCTCGCCCTCGATCAGGATGCGGCCCTTGTTGATCTTCTCCAGGTGGTTGATGCAGCGCAGGAAGGTCGTCTTACCGGAGCCACTCGGCCCGATGATAACGACAACCTCACCCTTCTTCACTTGCAGACTGACGCCGCGCAGCACCTCATTCTGGTGGAAGTACTTGTGCACGTCCTGCGCGTCTACCATTGCCGTCGCTGTCGCCTGACTCATCTCTCGCTGACCTCTCTCACTCGCTGCTGTGAACGCCCGTCACACCTATATACGCGCGCCCGCCGACTGACGGAAGAGGCGATCTGGTAGCGCAAAGATGCTCCAGTTGAACTTGCCTCCACCCGGCTCGCGTGTCGAGGCGCCGAATCGGCGCTCTATCGCCGACTGTATGAACGTCCACACGGTCGTCATCACCAGATACCAGATCGACGCGACCGTCAACAACTCCAGCGTCAGGAAGGACGGGCTGCCAATCGCCTCAGCGGCGCCAAGCAAATCATAGAGCGAGATATCGAAGACCAGCGACGTGTTCTTGAGCATGCTGTTGAACTCATTGCCCAGCGGCGGCAGGATCACGCGCATCGCCTGCGGCAGCACGATGCGGCGCATCCCCTGCCAGTAGGTCATGCCCAGCGACTTCGCGGCCTCCATCTGTCCGGGATCAATCGATTCGATACCCGCGCGGACGATTTCCGCCATATACGCGCCTTCATTGAGCGCAAGCGCTATGAAGCCAGAGATAAATGGACGCAAAGCAGTCGCGTATCCGGTGGGATCGAATCCAAGTACGACGAATATATTGGATGCTTGCAATGGTCGCGCGAGGCCGAGGTAGCTCGTAGCCAGATAGATGGCCAGGATTTGCACCAGTAGAGGCGTTCCGCGGAAGAGCCAGATATACGCTTCAGCGATCCAACCGAGTGGCTTGAGTCTGGCGCGCCGCATGAAATAGAGAATCAGACCTATGATGGCGCCAGTCAATTGGGACAGTATCGCCAGGATGATCGTGATGATGATCCCCTGCAAGATCAGCGGCGCGAATAGATTGTGCGCGACAGCGGCGCCGTTGTAGCTCTTCAAAAATGACTGGATGGGATTCATAATGATCAGATCCTCCGCCTGCATATGTGCGCTTTTGACGGCGCGTCAGGTTGCACGAACGCCCAGCGCATCTTCAAACACAGACGTTCTGAGAGTGCGGCCCGGTGAGATAACTCGCCGGGCCGCACTTTCGTCGCCGGGGTGGGCGCGCGACCCGCATTATCCACCCCGGCGGCTTGTCATGTGAGCTAGCCGCGTTTAGCTACCAAGCGGCGGATAGGCGCCACTCAGCTGGCCCCACTTGGTGAGGATGCTCTTGTAGTCGCCGTTGGAGCGGATCGTGGCAAGCGCCGACTTGACCGCGTTCTCGAAGGCGGGGTTGTCATTGCGCACGACGATGCCCTCAGGCGCGGGCTGCTGGTCGGTCGGGGTCGGGCCGAGAACGACCTTCCCAGCGTTCTGGGCGACGTAGTAACCGCTAACCGGGGAGTCCTGGTAGCTGGCGTCGGCGCTGCCGCTCAGGATCTGCTGCACAACGATCGACTGGTCGGCGTAGTGCAGAATCTTGATCGGAGTGCTCTTGCAGGTCGCCGGCTCGCCGGAACCGTTGCTGCCACCGTTGATGTCCTGTAGCTCCTGCAGCTCGACGGTGCCATCCTGCGCGGCGATGGTCTTGCCGCACCACGAGGCATAATCACTGGTCAGACCGGCAGGATTGCCCGGAGGCACGATCAACGACTGGCCCGCCTGGAAGTAGGGGATCATGTCCACCTTCTTCTGGCGCGCGGCGTTGATCGTGAAGGACGAGATGGACATATCATACGGCTGCTGGCCAAGCGCAGGACCAGAGATGTCCGGGATGATGCTGTCGAAGTTCGCGGTGTTGTTGATCACAAGCGTCAGGCACATCTGCTTGGCGATGGCGTTCGCGAAATCCATGTCGTAACCGATGATGGACGTCGGATTCTTGGGATCAGGGTACTCGGCGGGGGCGTAGGGCGAGTTGGTGATGATCGTGAGCTTGCCTGGCGTCACCAGCTTCCAGCTCGATTGCGTGGAGGCCGATGGGCAATTCCCCCCGGTGTTGGTGGTCGAGCTGGTCGCGCCGCAACCCGCCAGGGTCAGCAGCGCGAGCGATGCGGCCATCACAGCCCCGACGCCGTGGCGCAGCAGTCTACCTGGGCGGGACGACGCGGAAGGTGTCTGTCGCGAGTCCATGAATAGCTACCCCTTACACAACGCATGCGTGAGAGTCAGACGGAGACGCGCAGTGGCGCACGCGGTCGGCGCCCGCCACATCGCGGGCCGGTCGTGGCGATAGTGTATCACGTCCGGTCCACGCGGGTCGCGCATGCCCGCCCTGTGGAAGAGGAATCTACCCCGAGAGGCGCGCCACCAAGTCCATACTGCACTACGTCACACAAGGACCGTTTCTCTCAGATGGCAAGCGGGGCCACGCATGATGGCGCAGATGGCGAGGCCCGCTCGCTTCCGTGGCGCTACCCCGTGAAGCGAGCGGGCAGGACCCAGAAAATGAGGGCAGGTAAAACCGCCCCCTCGCTCACGCCAGGCTGAACGTCGCCTCGACCTTGCCAAAGCGCACCTCGTCGCCGTCCTTGATCGGCGTCGGGGTCTTGGGCGGCAATTTCTGGCGGTTCAGATAGGTCGCGTTGGTGCTGTTCAGGTCCTCGATCAGGTACTGCGACCCCTGCGCATAGATCTTGGCATGCATGCGCGAGACGCCATCCTCCTCGCCGCGATGCGGGGTGAGGTCGATGTCGGGATAGATGTTGCTCACGGGGTCTTCGCGCCCGATCAGGAACTCTGGCTTGCCGTCGAGCATGAACTCCTGGCCGTCCTTCAGCACGAGCTTGGCCGGAGCCGCACCCGTCGAAGGGCCTGGCGCCGCGTCATAGCCCGAAGGGGCGGGACTGGGCGCCGCGTCATAGCCCGAAGGTGTAGCGGTCGCGTTGGCGCTGCTGTCGAGCGCCTCGCCGCACTGGTCGCAGAACATCGAGCCATCGGGGTTTTCGTGGCCCTGAGCGCAATAAACTGACATGCGATTCTCCTCGTATCACGACGCCGCCGGGTCACGCCACTCCGGCGCGGGTATGGCGTGGCGCCACTGAGCGGGGCTGCGACCGTCTCATCCGCAGCCAGCATATCATCAGTGTTTTCTTCGCAACAAGCGCACGGCGGATGTCCCACTGGAATAGTCAGCGCGGGGGCGGCTGAAGTCGCGTCTCAGGACGTGCGCGCCACAAAGGCCGTCTGCGCGGCCTGGGTTTCTCGCGCGCGATCCCTGCAACCTGGACCAGACGCCCTCTGCGTGGCCGGGAATCCAGCCTGCGAGGGCAAGCTTCGTGGCCCGCCGGCCCGTAGATGCAGGTTTACCCGCCCCTGCCGATGCCTTCTCCGTTTCGTTCTGTCTCCTCACCTAGAGCGACTGGGTGAGCTTGCGCGTCTTCGCGCCAATCGTCTTGATCTCTTCGCCAGTCAGCTTGCCGCCCGCCTGGAGCTGCTCCAGCAGGCGCTGCGTCTCCGGATCGAGCACGCGCGTCACGGCGGGGTTGAGCTTGATCGTCACTTTGCCCTGCGACTTGTACTCGTCCAGCACGCGCGTCACGAGCCGGGCGGCGGTGGCCTTCTCGGCGTAGTTCATCACCCGCGGGTTGGTGTCGTCCGCCGCGACTGAGTCCGTCGTGAAGGTGACGATGGCGTCGGCGCGTGTCACTTCACGCTGTCCCGACGGCAGATCGTAGGCCAGCTCGGCCTGCGCGATGCGGAAGACGCCCGCTGGCTTGCCCTCCACCATCAACTCCAGCAGGATCGCCTGCGGCGCAGTACGCTCGATGTCGCCCAGCCCCACCACGACATGGTTGTCGCTCAGCACGCTGGGGCCGAGGTCCGCGATCAGCGGCAACACGCGCACCGCCCGCCGCGACGTGACGCCGCCATAGAGGCGCACCGTGAGCTGGGCGTTCTGCGCGATGACCGACTCGGCGCTCTGGAGCTGTTGCTGGAAGATGCCCAGCGCATCCTCTGGCCGCCGGATGAACTCGGCAGGCAGGCCACTGCTGCGCTGGCCGATATTGTCGAGCAGGTCTTCCTCCCAGTCCGCGCCGATGCCCAGCGGATAGATGCCGATGCCTGAGGCGCCCGCGTCATCCGCGATGCGGCGGCAGCGGTCGGCGTCGCCGTAGGTCGCGCCGTCGGTCAGCAGGATCATGCGGTTGACCAGTTGCGGCGAAGCGTTCTTGCGCAACTCCGTCATGGCGACATTCATGCCCAGCGACATCGACGTGCCGCCGCCGTCGCGGATGCCGTCCACCGCCGCCTTGAGCAGCTCCGGGTCGCGCACGGGCTGGGCCGGGACGATCACCTTCACGTTGTCATCGAAGACGATCACCGATACGATGTCGCTCGCGCTCATATGGTCGATGACCAGCTTCACGGCTTCTTTCACGCTACGCAGCTTCTCGCCGCGCATCGAGCCGGAATGGTCCAGCGCGAGCGCCAGGTTCAGCGGCATGCGCGTCGCCGCGCTGGCGCCAGCCGACGCGCCCGCCGCCTGCATCTCGACCAGCGCGTAAGCGAGCTGCGAGCCACCTGTCGTCTGCACGCGCGGACGCCCCATCTGGCACGTCAGCGTCACTTCACCCGCCATCGTCTTGTCGCTCCTCTCGCCACCGGCGCGCCGCCACTCCCTGCTGGTCCGCGCGCCAGGCTGTTCTCAGCCGGGTCTCTCCTCAGGGACTACGTAGGCGGCGCCACGCGGGTTGTTACCCGCCGCACACAGGCACAGCGAGGGCGCGAGCTCAGGCGTCGATCTGCACGATGACAGCGGTGATGTTATCCTCACCGCCATTCTCATTGGCCGACGTGATGAGCGTAGAGCAGGCGGAGTAGGGATCCGGGTCGTCGCGCAGGATCGTCTCGATCTCCGGGTCGCGGGTCATCTCCCACAGGCCATCGGAACATAGCAGCAGGCGCATGCCGGGATGTAGTCGCTGTGTGAAGATGTCGGCCCCCACGCCTTCCACGCCCAGGCTCTTGAAAATGCGGTTGCGCTCCGGGTGCGTATACCGCTCCTCCGGCGTGATGTGTCCGGCGAGGATGAACTGCTCGACCAGCGAATGATCGGAGGTCACGCGCCGCAGCCCGCCGTCATCCAGCACGTAGGCGCGGCTGTCGCCGATGTTGGCGATCCACGCCATCTCACCCACGATCACCGCTGCGACTAGCGTGGACCCCATGTCGCCCTGCGTCGCGGTATTCTCCTGGCAGATGACGGCGTTGGCCTCAACGGTGGCGTCGCGCAGTTCGGCCTCGACCGCATCATCCGGCGGAAGCGAGGAGCCACGCGGCTCCGCCAGATCCACTGCCAGCGTCTTCATCAGCCGCTGGAGCAGGATGCGCACGGCGAGGCGGCTGGCGTCCTGCCCGCTGGCATGCCCGCCGAGGCCATCGGCGACGACCGCCACAGCCAGCGGCTGACGGCGGGAATCGTGGCCCAGATTCAGCGTAAAGGAGCCAAAGCTGTCTTCGTTCGTCTCGAGGGCGCGCGTCAGGCCGACGTGCGAGGCGCCCACGATGGTCACATGCGGCCCGAAGGGGAAGCGGACCCCCTCTGGCTCGATCTCAGTCACGAGATAGCGCCGCCCGCCGCGCTCAAACGCCCGCTCCTGCCCGACGTCAGCGGCCACAGGCCACATTTCTGGCTGTGTGTCGGTCAGCGTCTCCGCGCGCCGCTCGGTCATCAGATATTCATGGCCAATCATGTCGGCGCCGCAGCGCGGGCAGAACCGCTCGTCCCGCGCGCTGGGGCCGTGCGCGGCCTGGCACGACCAGCAGCGCTCATAGCCCAGCAAATCCGTCACGCGATAGACGTTCTCGGCGCCGGGCGCATCGGGTGTGACGGAAACCTGTGACTCAACCCGAAAGCGCCCCATCAGGACATCGCCGACCGGCAGTGGCCAGGGCGCCGGGCCATTCGCGGCGCTACGGGGGTAGCTGCCGCTGGGCGTGATGACGACATTCTCGGAGGTTTCCTGCTCGCTGATGGCCTGGCGCTCGCCGCCCGCTGGGCCAAGCCACGCCGACGCTGGATCGAGCGCGGCGGTCTTGAACGGCGATTCGCCGCTCAGGTCCACCGTTGGGCGGTCGAGGTCCAGCGGGCGGGAGACCGGCGCCGCAACACCGTGCCCCGCACGGAGCGGGCGTGACGGGCGCAGGGGCAATGCCGCCCATGGGTCAGCCGGAGCGTCCCCAGGGGTCAATGGATAGCGACATCTATTGCAGAACCGCGCGGTGTCGCGCACGGCGGCGCCACATCGTGGACAGAGCATGTCTACCCCTCCTCCTCACCAACGCACTGCCACGTCGGTAGACCTCGCATGTGGAGAACGCAGCGAGCCTGGGTACAGCGTATCACAGGCTCCCGAGCGACGCCCGCGCATCAGGACGCCCGCAGTCCGCCGTCGCGCAGGGGAAGGGAGTGAAGCAGCGGCTACGCCTCAAGGCAGCGCGCCAGTACAGCGGTGATGTTGTCCTCGCCGCCATTCTCATTGGCCATGCTGATGAGTCGCTCGCAGGCTTTTTTGAGGTCGTCGTGTTCGGTGATGATCTGCTGGAGTTGGGGGTCGCGCACCATCTCCCAGAGGCCGTCGGAACAGAGCAGCAGCGTATCGCCGGGGCGCAGCTTTTCGACGAAGATATCGACTTCGGGGGCTGCGTGTCCGGCGCCAAGCGAGCGGTAGATGAGGTTGCGGCTGGGGTGGTCGTACACCTCCTCAGGTGTGATCTGGCCAGCCTCGACCAGGCGCTCGACCAGCGAGTGGTCACGGGTCAGGCGCTCGATCTTGCCATCGCGCACCAGATACGTGCGACTGTCACCGACGTTCGCAACGAAGGCCTGGCCATCCATCACCAGCGCGACGGTCACAGTGGCGCCCATGCCGCGCGCCTCGCGATGCTTCGCGCCGTAGTCCTCGATGGCCTGGCTGCTATGCTCCACCGCGACACGCAGCTTGTCGGCGTAATGCTCCAGCGCGACCGACTCGAGCAGGTGGTGTGTGGCGCGCGAATCCTCGCCATCTTCGCCTTCATCGCTGGATTCGCCGCTGTCCTCCGTCACTGTCGCGGTGGGAGTGGTGATAGCCGCCGCCTCGCTCTCACCCCCATCCTCAGTGAGTGGCTTGGTCACGGGGGCTTCGCGTTTCCGGCTCTTGGTGTTCTTGCGCCCGCGCCCCTTGTTCAGCTTCACGGTCGTCTGGTCGCTCGCCTCGGTAAAGATTTTCAGCAGGTCGTCGCGGATGGTCTCCACGGCGAGTTGACTGGCGATCTCACCGGCATGGTAGCCGCCCATCCCGTCCGAGACGATGAGGATGCCGCTCGCTGGGTGGTCGCTGTCTATCACCTTGGTGAAATACGAGTCTTCGTTCTGCTCGCGCTGGAGTCCGATGTCAGACTTCCCGGCGGCCACGAGACGCAGCGGCATGCTGCTCTCCCTCTTATGTGATAAACGGGACGACGCCCTCAAGCGGAACCGTTATGTGCGGCCATCGAGCGCAGGGCTACGACGCTCAATCGCAGGCCACTATACCACGCGCTCAGGCGCCGTCGCAACGCGCTCCGCGCCGTCACCGCGACCTGCGCCAGCGTGCGGGTTGCGTGCGACCCGCCGGCTGGGCGCGCGCTCGGCTATTCGAGCGCTGCTATTCTGGAGGGGTGATCGGCTGGGAGACAGGCAGGGATAGCAAGAGAGGGCAGAGAGCGTGAACTCTCTGCCCTCTACGCTGCGCGTCGGCGCCTAGGCGCTCACCGCTTGCGTCTCCGTCGCCTCGACGACGAGCGGGCGCACCGTCACGCGCTTCTTGGTGCGGCTGTCCCACTCGAACTTCACCGAGCCATCCACCAGCGCGAAGAGCGTGTAGTCACGCCCCACACCGACGTTCTTGCCCGCGCGGAACTGCGTGCCACGCTGGCGCACGATGATCGAGCCAGCGCGCACGATCTGGCCGTCAAACCGCTTGACGCCGAGCATCTTGGGCTTGCTGTCGCGCCCGTTCCGCGAGCTGCCGACGCCCTTTTTATGGGCCATCTCGCCGTTCGTCCTTCCCTTTGGGCGCCCGTTCAGGGTCTCTGACGCGCGCCGCCATCAGCCGTTCGCTGACGGCTCAGTCTGTCGTCTTGGGAGTCTTGGGCGCCTTCTTAGCCTTCTCAACCGTTTCAGCCTTCGCGCTGGCCTTGGGCGCCGCCTCGGACGCGCTGTCCTCCGGCTCCTCGCCATCGACCTCAACCACATCGATGTCGTTCGCGCTCAGACCAGTCTCGGCGATCACCGAGCCGAGAATCGACTCGAAGGCCTCCAGCAGCCGCCGCTCGTAGCGCCCGACCGCACGCTGCGCCTGGCGCTCGTAGCGCTTGCGCTCGTCGTCGGCCAGCAGGCTCTCGCCCTTCGCCTGGATGTCCGTCACGGTCAGGTAGGTGTAGTCCTGGCGATGACCAGTCGTGCGGCGATAGCGCTTCTTCGACTTGTACTTGAAGACGATGACCTTCTTGCCACGCCCCTCGCCAATTACCGTGGCGACGACCGCGCCGCCCGGCACGGTGGGCTGGCCAACCGTGGTCGCGTCATCCGACGAGACGAGCAGCACCCGTTCGAGCGTGACCGTAGCCCCCGGCTCGGCGGGTAGCAGCTCCACCTCGACGGTCTGGCCAGGGCTAACGCGATACTGCTTGCCCCCCGTCTCGATCACTGCGTACATGATGATGCGTCTCCTGCGACCGATGCGTTGCGCGCGCTCGTTTCTATCGCCGGGAGCCGCGCCACATGCGCGTTTCTGGGGTAGCGAGCGTGAGAATCGAGGTTAGCGCGCGGATGTTACCTGTTTTAGAACACAGCCATCTGATTTTAACGCTGCGCGCGTCAGGTGTCAAGCAGTTTGCCAATTGGCTTGCGGCCCTGGAGCGCGGGCGGGTCAGCCTGCGCGCCGCGTGGGATGCGCGGCGCGGTCAGCGTGACCACCGTTCCCTTGTCTGGTTTCGAGGCAATCGAGACCGTCGCGTCGATCAGCGTCGCGCGCTCCGACATGCTCAGCATGCCCCAGCTTCCCCGGCTCTCGTACTCCGCGCGCACGGTGTCGGGGTCGAAGCCCTTGCCGTCGTCACGCACGGTGGCGATCAGCTTGTCGTCCACCTCTTTCACCTCGATCCAGCAGTGCTGGGCCTCGGCGTGCTTCAGCGCGTTATTGACGGCTTCCTGGATGACGGCGAAGGTGGTCAACTCGATATTATGCGAGAGGCGCTCTGGATAGTCCGCCGCCAGCTTGATCTGTGGCCCGGCCCCACCCTTGCGGAACCGCTCGACAAAGTGGCGCAGGGCCGAGACGAGGCCGCCATTCTCAGCGTCCAGCACCAGCGGGCGCAGGTCAAAGAGCTGGTTGCGCATCTCATGGGTCGCCTCATTGGCGGCGTCACGGGCGCGATAGATCTCCTCGATGCCGTGTTCCACCTCGCCATCGGTAATCATCTGCGCCGCGACTTCCAGCCCCATGACGATGTGCGCCAGCTTCTGCGCGGGGCCGTCGTGCAGTTCGCGTCCCAGTCGCTTGCGCTCGTCCTCCTGCGTCTGGATGATGCGGTCGCGCTCGTTGCGGATGCGGCGGTACATGCGCGCGTTCGCCACTGCCACCGCGCCCTGCGCCGCCAGCGTGGCCATCAGATCCAGACTCCAGGCGTCGAAGGCGCCCTCGCCCGGCTGCTTGGCAAGCTGGAGCGCGCCGGTAATGGCGCCCTTAAAGATCATCGGCGCCGTCAACATCGAGCCGATGGGAACACCCAGCAGGCGGCTATCGCTAGCGACGGCCCCGGCGTCGAAGCGGCCATCATCTTCGACATTGGCGATCAGCGTCAACTCGCCGGACTTCGCCACCTGCCCGACCACGCCATCGTCCAGCGAGACACGCGGGCGCAGGTCGCCCGTGTTCTCGTCCTCCGGCTGGAAGAGCCACGACTTGGCGGCGTCGAAGGCGGCGAGCGGGCTGAAGATGTTACTGTCAGCGGCGCTGGTCACGGTTTCGAGCGCGTAGACGATCAGCGTGTTGTTGGCAGGGTCGAGGACATAGGCGGCGCCAGCGCTCGCGCCCGTCAGGCGGATTGCGACCAGTGTGATACGCCGCAGCAGCAGCGGCAGGTCCACCTCGGCGCTCAGGGTATTCGCCACGCCTTGCAGCACGAGCGTCAGGGCATGGAGTTGCTCTTCAAGCTGACGATTGCGGCGCTGGAGCCGCTCGGTCTCGGATCGCGGGCCTCCCGGCTCCGGGAGACTGGTCGAAAAGTCCACTCCGTCCTGCGACACTGACATTGCGCACCCTCTTCGCGCTAGCGGGTGATGCTGCCATCATCCGCCGTGGCTCTACACCGGCTATGGTCCCTCAGCGCACAGTATACTCCAGCGCCGCGCCTGGCGCCCGCTATTGTGAGGCGAGTTCGCCAAGCAGCCCCCGCGCGATGACGATGCGCTGGATCTGATTGGCGCCCTCGAAGATCTGGCCGACCTTGGCGTCGCGCATGTAGCGCTCGGCGGGCCAGTCGCGCACGTAGCCCGCGCCGCCCAGCGCCTGTACCGCGTCGGTCGTCACCGCCATCGCGCTGTCGGTGGCGAAGCACTTGGCCATCGCCGCCGCCATCACCGACGCCTCGCCGTGGTCCATCTTCCAGGCCGCGTCGTAGACCAGCAGGCGCGCGGCCTGTGTCTTCATCGCCATATCCGCCAGCAGGAACTGGATGCCCTCGAACGCGCCAATCGGCTTGCCGAAGGCCACGCGCTCGCCCGCGTAGCGCACGGCGACATCCAGCGCCGCCTGCGCCACGCCAACCGCGATAGCGCCGATGTTGACGCGCCCGCCATCGAGCGACGACAGCGCGATCTTCAGCCCCTCGCCCTCAGCGCCAAGGCGCTGACTGGCCGAGATGCGACAATGGTCGAAGATCAGCTCGCCAGTCGGGCTGGAGCGCAGGCCCATCTTGCGCTCCAGTTTGCCGATGCTGAAGCCGGGCGTGTCGCGCTCGACGATGAAGGTGGAAACGCCGCTGCCGCGTTTCTTCTCATCGGTGCGCAGCATCACGGCGTAGAGGTCGGCCTGGCCCGCGTTCGTCACCCAGTATTTCGAGCCATCCAGCACGTAGTCATCGCCATCGCGGCGGGCCGTCGCGCGAATGGCCGAGACATCCGAGCCAGCGTGCGCCTCGCTCAGCGAGAAGGCCCCCAGCGCCTCGCCGCTGACCATACGCGGCAACCAGCGAGCGCGCTGCGCGTCGTCGCCGTAGCGCGCGATCAGCCCGGCGACCATGTTGTGGACGGAGAGCCAGACGGCGGTGGCCATGTCGGCCTGGGCAAGCTGTTCGTAGATCAGCGCGCCCGTCATGCGAGGCAGCGCCATCCCGCCGTACTCCTCTGGCACGAGTAGCCCGGCCAGCCCCAGCCCGGCCATCGGCGCGAAAATCTCGCGCGGGAAGTGATGCGTCTCGTCCCACTCGTCGGCGTGCGGCGCCACCTCATTCTGCGCGAACTTGCGCGCCAACGCCTGTATCTCGCGTTGCTCATCGTCGAGCTGAAAGAACATCGCCGTTCTCCTTCTCACCAGACGCGCCCATGCGCGGCGCCAGAATAACCCGCATCCAGTATATCGCGTCTAT
>DASVWQ010000111.1:0-12614 GCA_036393135.1 Ktedonobacterales bacterium | reverse complement strand
CGCCGGGCTGGACGGCTACCAGCGCATCCTCTTCGACCACCGGGGGCGCGGCCGCAGCCAGAAACCCGCGCAGGTAGCCGATTACGCCGTCGAGCGGCACGTCGCGGATGTCGTGGCGCTGCTCGACACGCTGGCCCTGCCTCGCGCGGCGTACTGGGGCTATTCCGGCGGCGCGCAGGTCGGCTATGCGCTGGCGGCGGCGCATCCTGAGCGCATCGCCGCCTTCATCGCCACCGGCGTGATCGACGACCCTGACGCGAACGAGGCCGAGAGCCGCGCCGAGACCATCGCCTACGCCGAGGCTGTCCGCGCGGGCGGAATGCAATACCTGGTGGATGGCTATACCGCTGAGGCGCCAATGCAGCCGTGGTTCCGGAATCAGATGCTCGCCACCGATCCTAACGTCTTCGCCGATTCGCTGCTCGCCGATCTGGACTGGCCGGGGGCATGGCCGTTGCTCGCACGCATCGCCTGCCCCACGCTGATGCTGGTGGGCGAGCGCGAGGACCCCAGCGGCCTCAATCCGCGCGCCGCCGCCCGCATGCCCCACGCCCAGTGCGTCACCTTCCCCGGCCTGAACCACATCGAGGCGTTCGAGCGCAGTGACCTCGCCCTGCCGCATGCCCTCGCCTTCCTGCGCGCGGCGGAATTGAAGTAGCGGGCGTTCAGCCGCCCAGCTGCGCCAGCCGCAGCGCCTCGGCCACGCTCCATGCCTGCGCCGGGCAGCCGTCGGGGGTGAAGGGCGCCGCGCCCCAGGCGATCTCGCTGATCGAGCCGATCCCCGCCACGGGCAGATGCGCCGCCAGCGGGGCCAGCAGTCGCGCTCGCGTCGCCGCCGCATCCTCCTCCGGGAAGGCCCGCGCGCGGGCGTCGGCATAGGCGCCCAGCAGCCACGGCCACGCCGTCCCCTGGTGGTAGGCGCCGTCGCGGGCGCGCTGGTCGCCGCTGTAGACGCCGTGGAAGTTGGGGTCGCCGGGCGCGAGGGTGCGCAGGCCCAGCGGTATCAGCAACTCGCGTTCGACCAGCGCCAGCGCCGACCGCGCCTGCTCCGCGCTGGCCAGCCCCGGCGCGAGGGACAGCGCGAGGACCTGGTTCGGACGCAGCGCCGTATCACGCGCTCCCACCACGCCGTTCGCATCCACCACATCGGCGAAGTAGCCGCCCTCAGCGTACCAGTAGGCGTCAGCAAAATGGGCCTCGACTTCCCGCGCCAGCCCATCGTAGGGCGTCGCGTCGCGGGCGAGGCGTCGCGCCCAGGCCGCCATCAGTCGCAGCGCGCGGTACCAGAGCGCGCTGATCTCGATAGGCTTGCCCTGGCGCGGCGTCACCACCCAGTCGCCGACCTTCGCGTCCATCCATGTCAACTGGACGCCTGGAGCGCCCGCCCGCAACAGGCCATCCGCCGCGTCCACGCCGATGCCATAGCGCGTCCCGCGAATGTGCCAGGTGATAGAGGTGTCGAGCGCGTCGAAGACCTCGGTGAGCAGCGGCCAGTCGCCGCTCGCGGTCAGATAGGCGTCGAGCGCGTGGAAGAGCCAGAGCGTCGCGTCCACGGTGTTGTATTCGGGCGCATCGCTGGCGTTGTCGGGGAAGCGGTTGGGAATCATGCCCTGGCTCATCCAGGCGAGGAAGCCACGCAGCAGCCCGCGCGCCTCCGCCAGCCGCCCGGTCGCCAGCGTCAGCCCTGGTAGCGCGATCATCGTGTCGCGCCCCCAGTCGGTGAACCACGGATATCCCGCGATAACCGTCACCGCCGGATTCCCCGCCGCCGGAGCCGCCGCGCCAGCCGTGGCCTCGCGCGCGACGATGAACTGGTCGGCGGCCAGTGTCAGGCGGCGGGTGAAGGCGTCGTGGGCGTCGGCCTGGGCCAGCAGCCTCCGCTGGCGCTCCCGTTCGCGGGCCAGCGCGCGGTCCACCACCTGCTCGTGGTCATCGCCGCCCAGCGTCTCGCTGGTGGGCAGCGCGCCCGTGGCGTCGTCCACCGCCAGCGTCAGGGTCGCCGTCTCGCCTGGCGCCAGGCTGATGGTAAAACTCCCCGCGAGGTAGACATCCTCCTGATCCACCAGGCCGCGCGTCCGCTCGGCGCGATGCTCGACGCGCCAGTACCACTCGCCCAGCGGCTCGAAGCGCGCCAGCGGCCCTGCCGTCATCCGGCAGGCGTCGCTGGTGGGCGTGGCGCGGACAACGGCGCTGGCTGGCTCGCTCTCCAGCGCGAACCGCCAGGCGGGATCGCCGCGCTGGCTGGCGTGGTGGTCGCGGCAGACGAGGAACGGCAGCAGCCGCAGCGCGACCGGCGCTGCGGCGACGCCCGCCCCGGCGATCAGGCGATAGCGGACGAAGGTAAGGTTGGCGCCATGCTCCATCCACAGCCGCTTCTCCAGCGCCAGCCCGTCGCCGAGAGCGAAGGTGAAGACAGGCAGCAGGCCATCCAGCGTGAAGGCGGCGAGACGCTGGTAGCCCTGCGGCTGCACCGTGCTATCGGCGTATTCGTCGGCGCCGAGGGCGATCCGCGCGCCACTGGCCAGCGTCACCTGCTCGTCGATCTTCGTCACCAGCGCGACCCGCTCGCGTGGCCCGCGCGGCGCGGCGACCAGGTAGGCGTGGTAGCAGCGCGTCGTCACCCCCGCCACCGTCCCCATTGCGTAGCCGCCCAGCCCGTTCGTGACAAGCCACTCGTGCGCCGCCCCGGCGTCGAAGGTGGCCCAGGCGTCTGGAGGCAGGACGAGGGTTGGCAGGTCAGAGAATGCGTCGGCTGGTTGCGTCATAGTGGTACGCTCCTCCTCGCGCGCTCCCGGCTCACTGGCGCCACACCCGCATTGTATGCCGTCGCGGAGCAAGGCGGCGGTTGCGTTTGTCGCCGCCCGCCGCGCTCTGCTATTGTGGTAGAGATGGGGCGCCATGTGAGCGCCGTGCGCGGCCAGCGGACAGGAGGAGGCGAGCGTCGTGGACGAGGCGACGGAGCGCGCGGGCGGTCTGGAGAATGGGGATGAGCGCGACGGGCTGGTAGACGACGATGACGATGCGCCAGAGGCTGTGGGCGCCACGTCCGAAGATGAGACGGACGAGCGCGCGGCCAGCGTCACGCGGGCGCATCGCGTGCGCGCCGACGACCTCTATGGCGCGCTGCCCGTCTCACGCTGGGCGCAGACCCTGCTCGACTTGCCACCATTCGCGCGGCTGGCCGAGGTCTCGCTCTCCGACGCGCCCGGCGACCTGCTCTTTCGCCGTCCCTTCCCGTCGCGCCTGACCCACAGCCTCGGCGTCTACTATCTGGCGCGGCAGGCCCGTCCGCGCGACCGCGCGCTCCAGGCGGCGGCGCTGGCCCACGACCTGGGGCATGGCCCGTTCTCGCACCTGACCGAGCCGCTGATGATCGAGCGGCTGGGGATGGACCACGAGCGGCGCGGCGTGGAGCTGCTACGGCGGACGCTGGCGGAGCTGCGCGGCCCGGCGGCGCGGCTGCTAGCCTGGCTCGACGCCGATGAGGTGGCCGCGTTGATGCTGGGCGGCGGGCCAGAAGGACGCGGCCAGCTCCTCAATGGCCTGCTAGACTACGACAACCTCGACAACGTGGCGCGCTTCCTCCAGGCCGCCGAACTGGGCGTCCCCGGCTATGACCCACGCGCGCTGGCCCGCGAGCTGCGCCTCGTCCCGCCCGCCACACCCGACGCCGCGCCGACGGTGGCCCTCAGCGCCGATGGCGCCGCGCTGGCGGCTGACTGGCTGGCCGACCGTGGGCGTGTCTACCGCTTCCTCGGCCAGGGCGAGCGCAACCTCGCCATGCGCGGGATGCTGCGCAAGGCGGTGGACCTGGCGACGCAGGGCCGCCAGATCGGGCCGGGCTTCTTCGACGCGACCGACGCGCACGCCCTCTGGCTGCTGCGCAGTGGCGGGACGCCGGGAGCCGCCGCGCTGGTGGCCGATGTGACACACGACCGCCTCTATCTGTCCGCCTGGGAGGCGAGCGCGCCAGAGGAGGCCGCCGCGCTGACTGACCTCTTCGCCCACTGGCGCTCGCGGCTGGAGATCGAGGCGCGGGTGGCGACGGAGGCCGCGCTGCCGCCGCACGCCGTCATCCTAAGCCTGACGGAGGCGCGCGACCAGCGTGCGTTGCCGCCGATTCTTCCGGCTGCTGAGCGCGGGCGAGCCGACCTCGCGCGGCCCATCGCGACCTCGCAGCCGCGCCCCGACGTGAGCGCGCCTGGCCGCGCCATCCACCTCTTCACCCCGCGCGACGCCGGACGCGACTATGTGCGCCGCGCCCGCATGGCCGCCGAGCGGGCGCTGGGCGAGCTGGGGGCCATACCGCGCGCTGGGGCCGACTCTCGCTGAAGCCGCGTGAGGTCGATCAGGACGTGGCGGGTGTGCGCTCGTCGCCATACGCGCGTGGCGCGCCGGGCGCCACTAGTCGCTCGGCGGCCTGCCGTTCGCTCTCCATCCCCAGGCCGCGCCGGACCTCCAGATAGCGGATGATCGCGTCGCGGCTCAGCATGCCAATGAGCCGCCCAAACGCATCCACAACCGGAAGCTGGTTGACATCGCCCGCCACCAGACGCGGCAAGGCATCGCTCAGGCTCTCGTCATCGCGCGCCATCCGCAGCTTGTCCACGGGTGTCATCGCCGCGCTAGCCGGGGTGTCGGCCCAGCGCTCACGCGGCACGCGCCGGATATCCTCCAGCGTGGTCAGCCCGATGAAGGTGTCGCCGCTCATGACGGGGATCGAGCGAATCCCATACGGCAGCACATAGGCGTCCACGAGCTGCTGGAGCGAGAGATCGCCCTGCGCCACGGTGGGCGGCGGACTCATGACCTGCCGCACGGTGACGCCCTTGAGCAGCGATTCCATCATCACCTGGGTATTCTCCGCCTGCGACGCCTGGAGCAGGAACCAGCCAATGAACCCGAACCACAGCCCGTCGATCAGATCGACCGCGAAGAACAGCCAGACGCCCACCAGGATCAGCAGGATCGCGACGCCCTGGCCAATGCGGGCGGCCCAGAGGGTCGCGCGGCGCAGGCTGCCTGTCGTCTTCCAGATGAGGGAGCGCAGCACGCGCCCGCCGTCGAGCGGGAAGCCGGGAATCATGTTGAAGACGGCCAGCAGCAGATTCGACGCGCCGAGGTAGAGCAGCATCGCCGCCACGAGCGGGCTGGCGGAGCCAACGAGCGCCCACGCGCCGAGCGCTATCCCGCCGATGATCGCGCTGGCCACTGGCCCGACCAGCGCCATCTGGAACTCCACGCCCGCGCTGCGCGGCTCACGCTCCAGATTCGAGACGCCACCGAAGATGAAGAGCGTGATGCTCTTCACTGGCAGGCCGCGCGAGCGGGCGACGAGCGAGTGCGCCAGTTCGTGGACCAGCACGGAGGCGAAGAGCGCCAGCGCGGCCACCAGCCCCAGCGTCCAGTAGGCGACCGGCGAATAGCCATCGGCGATGTCCGGGAACCATTGGAGCGCTAACGACGAGGTGAGCAGCGCCAGAATGATGAGCCAGCTGATATTCACCTCGATGTCTATACCAGCGACTCTGAAGAGCCGGAATGAGCCAGGCATAACCCCCTCCTCTCGCGGTTAGCGCCCCCATGACTTGGCGTCCTGGATAGCAATTCAGGCGCCCACGTCATCGCGCGGCGACGCCAACCCAAGCGAACGTCGCGCGCCTCTCAAGCGGGTCACTCGCGCCGTGGGGTCGCTCACATGCCGCTCACAGTGGAGAATGAGGCGTCAGGGCAAGACCTGCCTGCTCCAGCGTCCGCCTGTCTGGTGGAAGAAGACGCCCTGGGCTACCGCTGTGACGTGCGCGGGCGCGCAGCCACGCTGATGCAGGATGTCGCCGACACCCCAGAGGTCGCCGGAGCCATCGGCGGCGAGGATATTGGGCTGGGCGTCGGGATAGGGCCACGCGACCTGGCTCCAGCGCCCGTCGGCGTATTGCTCGACGATGGCGTCGCGGCTCGTGCCGCGTGTTCCGCTGAACCATGTCGCGCCGTCGGACGTGCTGTAGATCACGCGATTGAGGTAGAGGCGATGGCTGGCCCATGCGCCGGGCGTGGCCGCGCTCGTCCACTGCGCGCCATCGAAGCGCAGCAGGCCGGCGTCGCCAGTACTGTTGGAGCTGTCAATGGCCCAACCATCGGTAGGCGAGAGCATCGTGAACCGCTCCGTCTCCACCTGGAAGGTCTGCGGCCAGATGCTCCACGCGCCATCCACATAGTGAGCGAACGAGGTGGTGAGCGAGGGGGAGGCATAATCGGTCATATCGAGCCAGGCCTCATTGCCAGAGACCGCCGAGAGCCAGAACATCTCCGTCGAATCCTTCACAAGGGGGGTGGGGATCGGCGTCCAGACGCCATGCTCCAGCCGCAGGATGATGACAACCTCGCGGCTGGATGGATCGTTGGGGTTGCGTAGGGTGTTGGTCAGGGCGAACATCCAGCCCGCGTCTGGCCCGAAAAGCTGGAGGTTGAGCCACTGGATGTCATAGCCCGCTGTCCCTGGCGGGCCTTTGAACGCCTGGTCGAGCGCGGGGACATCCACCTGCCGCCACTGGCCGCCCGTGTAGTGCAATACCAGCGCGCGGTCGCCTGTACCCATCATGCCCGTCGAGGTGGCGGCCCAGCCGTCAGTCGGGCTGTCCATTGCGATATCAGCTAGCTCGGCGCCGGGATAGGTCTGCGGCAGGCGGGTCCATTTACCCTGACTGAGGTGGTAGATCACGCCGGTGGGGGCCGCGCCGATTCCCTGCCCAGTGAGTACACCGACCGCCCAGCCCTCGCCGGGCGCGACCATCGCCATGTCGTCTAGTTCCACATTCCCGGCGGGCGGCTGCCACTGCTTCGTCGGGTCACACGCGCCATACACGGAGGTCGGCGTGGCATTCCCCGTCGTTCGCGGAGCCGCGCAACCCGCCAGCGCCATCAGCGAAACCAGCGCCCACGCCGTCAGCATCCATATCTCCCGCCCGAATCTCATCCACGCCCGACGCCACATGCTGAGCCTCCTTCACCCTCCGCCAACTACTCTGTTGACGCTCTCCGGCGCCTGATTCTTTCAGGCCGCGCGCATGCCGCTCGATTTCTTGCGCTGGCCCTGGCTGGCTGGGGTATACTGCCCGCGCCAGAGGCCTGTGTGGCTGGGCGCCGTGGCCCAGCGGCTCTGGCATGGCCATATGTGGGACGTAGGAGGAGACACACATGTTCGCGCGCGTAACAACAGTCTCGATTCAGCCTGACAAAGTCGCCGACGTGACGCGCATCTACAACGAGAGCATCTTGCCCGCCGTCAAGGCGGCCAGCGGCAACCGCGCCGTCTACCTGCTGGTGGATGCGGCCAGCGGCAAGGGCCTCTCCATCACCGTCTGGGACACCAAGGAGGCGGGCGCGACCTATGACGCCAGCGGCACGTACCGCGAGCAGGTGAGCAAGGTGGCGCCATACTTCACGGGTCCGGCCTCGCTCGATACCTACGAGATAGCGGCGCAGGGCTAGCCTCGCCAAGTAGCGGCTCTGGCGGCGTCTACCACTCAGGCGGGTGGTGGACGCCGCCGCGCGTCCGGGGCGGCATGGTAGAATGGAGCGGCCAGCGAGGCGGCGATGGCGGATGGAGAAAGCGAGCGCGCGATGCCAGCGACCCCGGCGGCGCCACTAACGCTGGCGGAGGGCCTGCCACGGCGCCTGCTCGATCTGCTCTTTCCGCCGCGCTGCGTCCACTGCCAGACAACGGGCGCGCCGCTCTGTGGCGCCTGCGCCGCGCTGATCCACGCGCCGCCCGCGCCACGCTGCTCGCGCTGCGACTGTCCGCTGCTGGGGGCGTCTGGGCCGCGCTGCCGGGCCTGCGTCGCGCTGGAGCGCGCGCCAACGCCACCCGCTCTCGCGCGCATCATCGTCGCGGCGGAGTATGATGGCCCGGTCGCCTCGGCGATTCGCGCGCTAAAGTTTCGCGGGCAGCGGCGGCTCGCGGGTCCGCTGGCGGCGCTACTGGACGGAGCGATGCGGCGCGCCGAACCGCGCGCCGACCTCATCATCCCCATGCCGCTGCATGCTGAGCGGCTGCGCAGACGGGGCTACAACCAGGCGGCGCTGCTGGCGCGACCGCTGGCCCGCGCGTTGGGCGTCCCGCTGCGCGACGACGCGCTGCTGCGGACCCGCGCATCTCGCCCGCAGACGCGGCTGCATGCCAGCGAGCGACGCGCGAACGTCGCGGGGGCCTTCGCGCTGGCTCCCGGCGTGGGGGCGACGCTGGCGGGCAAGCGCATCGTCCTGCTGGACGACGTGACGACGACTGGCGCCACGCTGGAATCAGCCGCCGAGGCGCTGCTGGCCGCGCATCCCGCCGCGATCATCGGGCTGGCGGTGGCGCGCCCGGACCATGGGACGGACGGCGACACGGGCGGTCGCGCATAGCCCGCGCGGCGCTCGCCTGAGGGGACGGTGGGAGACATGCCGCTGACGCTGGCCATACCGGGCGTTCCCGCGCAGACGACGGAGGGCGCGGTCGAGGCGCTGACGGCGCTGCTGGGCCTCGCGCTGGTAGTGGCGCTTGTCGCGCGGCGGCTGCGTTTCCCCTACACCCTCGCGCTGGCCATCGTCGGGCTGGCGCTGGGTCTCTCCCATCTCGTTTCCGGCGTCGAGTTGCAGCCGGATGTCGTGCTCTTCATCGTGCTGCCTGCGCTGCTCTTCGAGGGCGCGTGGAACATCGAGGCGGCGGCGCTGCTGGCCAACTGGGCGCTGGTGCTGCTGCTGGCGGCGCCGGGGCTGCTCGTCGCCGTCGCCATCGCCGCGCTGGCCCTTCACTTAGGCGCGGGTTTCGCGCCGCTGGAGGCCGTGCTGCTGGCCGCCATCGTCTCGCCCACTGACCCCATCGCCGTGCTGGCGCTGCTCCGCCAGCTTGGCCTCTCCTCGCGCCTGCGCGTCATCATCGAGGGTGAGAGCCTCTTCAATGATGGCGTCGGCGCGGTCGTCTTCAGCATCACCCTCGCCGTCACGTTGTTGGCGCTCCAGACGGGCGCGGGCGGCCCTTCCACCGCGCAGAGCTGGACGCTCGCGCTCCAGGGCGTCTGGCTGCTGCTGGGCGGCCCGCTGATTGGCCTGGCGCTGGGCTTCCTCGTCTCGCGGGCGCTGCGCCACATCGAGGATCATCTGATCGAGACCGCCGCGACCTTCATCACGGCGTATGGCGTCTACCTGCTGGCCGACCTCGCCCACACCTCCGGCCTGCTGGCGGTGGTGCTGGCCGGGCTGATGCTGGGGAGCTATGGGCGGCGGGTCGGCATCTCGGCCTCGGCGCGGGAGGCGGTGGACAACGCCTGGGAGTTCGTCTCGTTCGTCGTCACGTCGCTGCTCTTCCTGCTGCTGGGGGCGCAGATCGGCGGCGCGCTGGCAGGTGAGTCGCTCGCGCCGATGCTCTGGGCGACGGTGGGCGTGCTGGTCGGGCGCGCCGTCATCATCTACGGCGGCCTCCCACTCTACAACGCGCTGGCCCGCTGGTGGGACGCCCGCCAGTCTGGCGCGCCCGCGCGAGGTCGCCCCACGCCCGTTCCCAACGCCTGGCGCCCGCTGCTACTGCTCTCTGGCCTGCGTGGCGCGCTCTCCATCGCCCTCGCGCTGAGCCTGCCCGCCACGCTGCCCGACCGCGACCTGATCGCCAGCGTGGTCTATGGCGTCGTGCTCATCACGCTGGTGGGGCAGGGCATCGGCCTGCGGGCGCTGCTGCCGCGCTGGCCCGGCCTGCGTGAGGCGCCGTCCGCGTCTCCGCAGCCAGACTAACGCCACGCGCTTGCCGAGGAAGTCCTATTCGGTGGCCCTCCACATAATGTGTGGGGTACGCTACAGCCAACAACCCCAGCGCGACGACGCGCGTGTACGACGCCCACAGACAGCCCGCAAGGAGCATCTTGGCGCGGCGCGGTCCGGCGGCTCCCTCAGCGCCAGACCGGGTGGGTGAGAAGAGTTCAATCTGGGCGATTGCGCGGGTGAAGCGTCGCACGCGACCGCGCACAACGGAGGCTATCCCACATGCCAAAGTCCCGGATGACGCGCGGCCTGATCGCGATTGGCGTGGTCCTCACCGTGGCGTTCATCCTCTTGCTGCTCGGCGCGCGGCAGTTCACGCAGCCCCGGCAGGTCGATCTCTCGACGCTGCTCTCGGACGTGCGAGTGGACATCGCGGCGCGCCACGTCGATACACTGACCGTGGATAACTCATCGCTGACCCTCGACCGGGGGCATGGCCACATCGTGCAGGCGCAAACCGGCCCTGGCTTTGCGCTGGGCGACGCGCTCAAGCGCGACGCGGGCATCCCCTACAATGATCCCAGCGTGCTGCGCGTGACCTACGCCACGCAGAGCGGCTGGGCGATGGCGGGCAACATCCTGCTCTCGATCCTGCTGGCGGCGCTCGTCATCGGCGCGCTGCTCTACTTCATGCGACGAGGCCAGGTAACCAACAATCCCGCGATGACCTTTGGCAAGGCCCGCGCGCGGCTCTTCAACCAGGACAAACCCACCACCACCTTCGCCGATGTCGAGGGCGTGGACGAGGCCAAGCAGGAGCTTCAGGAGATCGTGGAGTTCCTCAAGTTTCCCCAGCGCTTCGCCGAGGTTGGCGCGCGCATTCCCAAGGGTGTGCTGCTCATCGGCCCGCCAGGCACAGGCAAGACGCTGGTCTCGCGCGCGGTGGCGGGCGAGGCGGGCGTGCCGTTCTTCAGCATCAGCGGCTCGGAGTTCGTGGAGATGTTCGTCGGCGTCGGCGCCAGCCGGATGCGCGACCTGTTCGAGCAGGCCCGCAAAGCCTCGCCCTGCATCATCTTCGTCGATGAGATCGACGCGGTGGGGCGCCAGCGCGGGCAGGGCTTCGGCGGGTCGCATGATGAGCGCGAGCAGACCCTCAACCAGCTCCTGGTGGAGATGGACGGCTTCGACGAACGGACCAACGTGATCGTGATGGCGGCCACGAACCGCCCCGACGTACTCGACGCCGCGCTGCTGCGCCCCGGTCGCTTCGACCGCCAGGTGACGCTCGACCGCCCCGACATCCGCGGGCGGACGGCCATCCTGCGGATTCACGCGCGCAACAAGCCGCTGGCCTCCGATGTCGATCTGGAGATCATCGGGCGGCAGACGGCGGGCTTCTCTGGCGCCGACCTGCAAAACCTGCTCAACGAGGGCGCCATCCTGACGGCGCGCTACGGCGAGCGGGCGATCAGCATGGCGACGCTGGAGGAGGCGATGGATCGCGTGGTGGCGGGGCCAGCGCGCAAGAGCCGCGTCATCAGCGAGCGTGAGAAGGCCATCACCGCCTACCACGAGGTCGGCCATGCGCTGGTCGCGCACCTGCTGCCGAAGGTCGATCCCGTCCACAAGGTCTCGATCATCTCGCGCGGGCAGATGGGTGGCTACACGCGGCTGGTCTCGGATGAGGACCGCTCGCTCTGGTCGAAGTCGCAGTTCCGCGAGTTCCTGGCCTTCGCGCTGGGCGGCCACGCGGCGGAGAAGATCACCTTTGGCGAGGTGACGACGGGCGCCTCGAACGACATCGAGCGCGTCACGTCCATCGCCCGCAAGATGGTCACGGACTACGGCATGAGTGAGCGTCTCGGCCCGGTGCAGCTTGGCAAGCGTGAGGGCGCGGGCTTCCTCGGCGCGGAGGGCGGCGAATCGCGCAACTATAGCGAGGAGACCGCCCGCGAGATCGATGAGGAGGTGCGCGATATCGTCCTCCAGGCGCTCGATACCGCCGAGAGCCTGCTGCGCCAGCATCGCGAGCGGCTGATCCTCATCAGCGAGCGGCTGATCCGCCAGGAGCTGCTGGAGGGGCGCGAGTTCGAGGCGCTCTTCGACCTGCCCCTGCCGGAGGACAGGGAGCCTGCCACGCTGGTCGCGCTGGCCGCCACCGCGCTGGTCGCCACGCGCGTGGCGCTCCAGCCGTCGGGCGAGCGCGGGCTGCCGCCGGGGCTGAGCGCGAACCTCAGCGCCGAGGACGAGACGGGGGCCGAGCCGCCACGTCCGCGCGCCGCGCGCGACCGCGCCGAGCCGGAGCCATCCTGCTAAGGGCGCCGCGCTTCACGCGAAACGCCCCCGACCAGCCGCGAGCGTGCGGCGAGTCGGGGGCGTTTCGTGTCGCGGAGATGCCTTTATGACCGCAAGTTGGCGTCCACCGTCGTCGCGCACTGCTGCAGCTGACTCTGGCTCGCCATCACCGGAGAAAGGAGGGTTTCCGTGAAGCAATCGAAGATGAACGGCCCTTCGAGCACATAGAAGATGTGGATGGCGATTGGGCCAGCGCTATCATTCGCTGTCGCCTCCACATATGCCGCCTGGTCGCCAATACCGGAGACCATATTGAGTGTCGTCACGGTCACGTCGGTTCCAGCGGCCTTTGACAACTCGGACTGAATGTCGCTTTGCGGGATCGGATCAGGTCCATGGTAAGGAATGAAGTAGATGACCAGCAGGATTTTCGAGGGCGACACCACGTAATTGCAGGCGCCGCTCAGGGCATTGTTGGGATTGCCCTGCGTGATCGTGGTCGCCGGGGTTGACGATGGGATGATCTGGTTCGCCGTAGCGAGTGGGAGCAGGTGTGTGCAGTAGGCGACCGTGATCTGCTGGAGCGC
>DASVWQ010000110.1:0-5291 GCA_036393135.1 Ktedonobacterales bacterium | reverse complement strand
GCGCTGGAGCTTGGCCCGCAGCCGGGGCCGATCCTGCTGGTGGCCGGTGGCGCCGAGTCCACCCGCGCCTGCATGGGCGGGCTGATGGCGCGCGAGGCGCGGCTGCGCGGCTTCATCGCCATCATCACCGATGCGCCCGTGCGCGACGCCGCCGAGATTCGCGCGTCGGGGCTGCTGGTGTGGTCGCGCGGACTGTCGCCGATGGCGCCCGCCAAACACGGGGGCGGGCAAGTAGGCGAACCAATCAGCTTTGGCGCGACGCAGGCGCGGGCAGGTGATCTGCTGGTGGCCGATGAAGATGGCGTCGTGGTGTGGACCTGGGAGCTTCGTGAGCATCTGCTGGCCCGCGCCCAGGCTCGCAAGCAAAGCGACGATGACCGCGCCCGCGCGCTCGACGCGCGACTGGCCAGGCAGGCGGAGTAAACAGCCGTGTCTGTGGCGCCTGCCGTGCGATAGCGGCGGGGTGTATACTGGCGGCGGAGTCGGAGCAGGCAATGGCGCCGCCCACTCCAGCGAACGATGCGACATGAGCGAAGGAGACAGCGGTGAACCCGTACAATCAAGGCTATGGGCAGGGATACAATGCGGTGGCGCCGGGCGCCTACGCGGGTGGCGTGGACTTCTCGGCGATCCTGCGGCAGGTCTACCTGTGGCTGGCTGTCGGCCTGCTACTCGGCTTCGGCGTCGCGATGGGCATTGGCCAGCAGCTCGCGGCGGGGAACCCGACCGTGATCGACTTCGTGCTGAATCCCATCGTGATGTTCGGCTCGATCATCGCCTACATCGCAATCGGCTTCGCGTTCTATCCGGTCGTGCGGCGCGCCTCGACCACCGCTGGCGCCGTGCTCTACCTGGTCTTCACGGCGATCTTCGGTCTGATGATCTCCACCATCTTCATCCACTACACCGTCAGCAGCATTGCGACGGCGTTCCTGGCGACGGTGGGCATGTTCGCGGTCATGTCGGTGATCGGCTTCACAACCCGCATGGACCTCTCGAAGCTGGGGACCATCCTGCTGATGGCGGTCATCGGCCTGATCATCGCCATCGTGATCAACATCTTCCTGCACAGCGCGATGCTCTACTGGATCGTCAGCATCGCGGGCGTCGTCATCTTCAGCGGGCTGATGGCCTACGATACGCAGTGGATCAAGCGGCAGGCGCTCGCGCTGGCAGGTGGCTCCGGCGCCAGCCCGGAGATGATGCACCGCGTGGCGCTGCTGGGCGCGTTCCGCCTGTTCCTCGATTTCGTGAACCTCTTCATCAGCATGCTGCGCATCTTCGGGCGCAACAACTGACGGCGCCTCCCAACCCCCTCTCCCGTGAGGAGAGGGGGCATCGCGCTGCAACTGCCTCAGCGCCCACCTAGCAGATAGATTACCAGCGTCACCAGGAAGATCGCAGCAAGGAAGATCGCCGTGATGCGAAGATAGAAGAGCGCGAGGCGTTTGGTGGGGAATGGCTCGAATGTCCAACCCTCAGGATAGACGACATTCTGGAAAGGGAAATACGGCCCGAACCGCATGAATGTCTGCGGGAGTTGCAGGTGGTCCGGGCGGCTGCCGCGCTGGCGGTGATGCTGGCGACCGCGCGTCTTCGGCATGGCTGGCATCCCATCCTCTCTCCACTGGTCTCTCAGCCAGGCTGAACGCGCCCGATAGCTTTTGCTATGAGGTATACCACGCCAATAGCGCCAGATGTGGCCGCGACATCACAGCAGCAATAGCCCGCGCCGCGCGGCGGTGGTGACGGCCTCGGTGCGGCTGGCGGCGCCCAGCTTCGTCATGATCGCCGAGACGTGGAACTTCACGGTATGCTCGCTGATACTGAGACGCTGGGCGATCTGCTTGTTGGGGATGCCCTGGGCGAGCAGTTGCAGGACCTCGCGCTCGCGGGCCGTCAGCGGCTCGTCCTGTTCGCCGACTGGCTCCGGCTGGGCGGCTCCACGCGCCAGGCCACTAAGCGCCGCCCGCGCCAGGCTGCGGTCGAGGGCGGTCAGGCCGCTAGCCACCGCCTGGACCGCTGCGATGATTTCCTCGCCGCTGGCGTCGCGGGGCAGCGCGCCAAAGCCCAGACCATCCGCCGTGACGAGCCGCGCCAGCTCCAGCGCCGCCCGCTGCGCCCGCCCTGGCGCGCCACGCCCGCCAGTCGCCTCGCTGGCCCCCAGCGCCACTAGCCCGCCGCGTGGCCGCAGCCGTTCCAGCCAGCCCGCGACCGTCTCGGCGTCCCAGTCGGCCTCCAGGTCCACCAGCGCCACATCGAGATCAGCCGCCAGCTCCGCTTCACCTGTGCCAAGCGCCGCTGGAGCGCTGGCCCCCGCGACCACCCAGCCCTGTCGCTCGCCCGCCAGCGCCGTCAGCCCCGCCCGCACGGTCGGATAGGGCGAGATAATGTAGATGCGCATGCGGCCCCCGCATTCTTCCCTGGCTCTCCTGGCCCGCTAGATATGATACACGTCCCCCTCGCCCCGGCGCCGCCAGAGCCGCGCCAGAGGAGGGGGAATGTCGCCTATGAGGCGTCTTGCCGGTATGCGCCTATGCCGCCGCGCGCTGGGCGGGCGTCAGGGTGATCATGACGCGCTGGCCACCGCGCAGGATGTCCAGCGTGCGTGGCTGACCCGCCGTACCCGCGCGATTGAGCAGGCGCACGAGTTGCTCGGCGGACTGCGTGGCGCGACCATCCACCGCCAGCAGCGCATCGCCCACCAGCAGCCCCGCCGCCTCAGCCGGGCCGTCCGCCTCCACCGCCACGATCAGCGGCACGCTGGCATGCTCCACGCCCGCGCGCTCGCGTTGCGCCGGCGAGAGCGGGACCGTCTGCGCCTGCACGCCGATGAAGGCGCGCTGGCCACTGCGCCCCGTCTCCTCCAGGAAGCGCTGGACGGTGTTGCTGGGGATGGCGAAGCCGAGGCCTCCGCCCACCATCGCGTTCACGCCGACGACCCGCCCGCGCGCGTCGAGCAGCGGCCCGCCAGAGTTGCCGGGATAGAGCCGGATGTCGGCCTGCACCAGATCCACCCGCGCGAAGCGCCGTGGCTGCCAGCCCGGTTCGGCAGGCTGCGCTGGCTCCAGGTTGAGGTCGGGATCAGCCGGAGACTGCGCCGCGACCACGCCGGTCGTCACCGCATCAGCGATCCCGAACGGGTGGCCAATCGCGATCACCAACTCGCCCAGTCGCAGCGCGCTGGAGTCACCGATGGTGGCGGCGTGGAGATCACGACCGCGCGCCCGCAGCGCCGCGACATCATGCTCCGGGTCGAGCGCGACCACCTGCGCCTCCAGTTCGCGGCCATCGCGCAGGCGCAGGGACACGCGCTCGCTACGCCCCGCCGCGACGACGTGGGCGTTGGTGATGATGGTGGCCTCACGCTCGCCCGCTGTGTCTGGCGCGCCCACCTCCCAGATGATCGCCGCGCCGAGGCCACGGCTGCCCATGCGTATCTGCGCTACACTTGCGCCCACCGTCTCCGCGAGCTGAGCGGTCGCCGCCGAGAGCGCGCCAAGCGGCGAGGTGTTTCTATCCTGTTCATCAGCCATGGCCGATGCGATCCTTTCAGAGGAGCCGCGCCCCCGCCGACCAGCATACGCGGCGGCGGAGGCGACGGCGAGGTATTGTCGTGTGTGGGCTGGCGCTAGGCGCGCTCGCCGACAGTCACACTGACATCGGTCGGCTCACCGGCGCGCAGCACCTTCAGGGTCAGCGGCTGGCCAGGGGCTGAGCTGGCGAGGGCGCTGCGCAGGCTGTCCACACCGCTGACACCGTGCCCGTTGATGCCCACCACCAGGTCGCCGATGAACATGCCCGCGCGCTCGGCGGGGCTGTCGCTCTCGACCGTCACCACCAGCAGCGCGGTCTCCGGATTGCCCTCGACCTTCTGGCCAAGCGCGCTGGGAATGGCGACCTGCTGCGTGCCGACGCCGAGGTAGCCACGCCGCATGCGCCCGTGAGTCAGCAGCGAGGTGACGACGCGACGCACGGTGGCCAGCGGCAGGGCGGCGCTCTGGCGGGTCAGGCGCGAGCTGTTCAGGCCGACCATCTTGCCGTCGAGGTCCACCAGCGGGCCACCGGAGAAGCCGGGGTAAAGGGTCACATCGGCGAAGATGACGCCTTCGATCTGGGCGCCATGCCCGGCGCGGCGCGGTCCCTCGATGGCGCTGACGACGCCGAAGGAGACGCGCGGCCCACCCTCGGTCGGACGGCCAATCGCGAGGGCCAGATGCCCCACCCGCAGCCCCTCATCGAGCTGGATGGCGGAGGCGTTCGCGCCGAGGTCGGCGCTGGGCAGGCGCAGGACGGCAAGGTCGGTGTTGGGGTCACGCCCGGCCAGGGTCGCGCGAACGGTCTGGCCATCGGGCAGGGTCACGGCGATGTCATCCTCGCGCTCGACGACGTGGTCCGCCGTGACGATGACCACCTCGCCGTCAGCCTGCCACAAAACACCGCTGGCCGACTGGCGCGAGCGCGCCGAGATCGAGACAATCGAGCGCGACGCCTTTTCGACGGCGTTCGCGAGCTGGTCTGAGAAGCCGCCCAGCGGGCTGGCCTGGGTCGTATCATCCGCCATGGTTCAGTTCACTCCTTCCCCGCGCCGGTGTGGCTGTGGGGTCACGGTCTCCGCGCCACCTATCGTTCGCAGGCGGCGCCATCTGCGCTACCACCAGAAGGTACCGCGCGCGGCGTCGGCGGCGCGCCCCGCATTGGGGCAGGCGCCACCCTGGTCATCCGGGCAGGAGGAGCGCTGCGCAAACTGGTGAGGCGTTCGGGCGCGCCGACGGGATCTGTAGCTGCTGGTATGCGGCTGGGCCAGCTTCCATATTTCTCAGCGCCAGGACGAGGAATGGCATGACGCTGGATGCGCGGAAACCTATCCACTGAGGATGGGTAGCCAGACGATGCGCTGATGGTGGATTATCCGCTGGGGATAAGTCGTCACCGTGTCTGCGCCGTATTCTTTCTTCTTATCTATATGAATAAGAGAGAAGAAGATAGTAGTAGCTAGTATTAGGGGCGGTGGATAGTGGGGATAACCCCGCCAGTCGTCTTCGATGGGCAGCCTGAACGCTGAATCGGTTGGCTCTGGCGTGTGCTGCGCATCGCTGTGGAGCGCCTGCCCGCGCGTGGGTAAGTCATGTGAAACGTCGGGATAACCGGCGCCGGATTGTGGACGCGCGGGGATAACCGCGAACAGGCGTCCACAGCGTCCCCAGGCTATCCCCAAACTCATCCACGCCGCCTGTGGATAGCGCGGCGACTATCCACACCTGCCCACCGCAATCCCCAGCCGCTCCACA
>DASVWQ010000109.1:0-5884 GCA_036393135.1 Ktedonobacterales bacterium | reverse complement strand
GCCTGACGCCAGACGGTCTCGGACTGAGGCTCCACGCCAGCGACCGCGTCGAACACGACGACGCCGCCATCCAGCACGCGCAGAGAACGTTCGACCTCGACGGTGAAGTCTACGTGACCTGGAGTGTCAAGGATGTTGATGCGATGATCGAGCCAGAAGCAGGTTGTCGCGGCGGACGTGATCGTGATGCCGCGCTCCTGTTCCTGAGCCATCCAGTCCATCGTAGCGGCCCCTTCGTGTACCTCACCAATGCGGTGGATTTTCTTGGTATAGAAGAGGATCCGTTCCGTGGTCGTTGTCTTCCCCGCGTCGATATGCGCAATGATTCCAATGTTGCGCGTGCGCTCGAGGGGATATTCTCTGCCCGCCATGTGCTCCCTCAGTGGTCTCGCCGCTCGTGGCGACTAGTAGCGATAATGCGCGAAAGCCCGGTTGGACTCCGCCATCTTGTGAGTCTCTTCACGCTTGCGGATGGTCGCGCCCTGTCCGGCTGCGGCGTCCATCAGCTCGGCGGCGAGCTTCTCGGCCATCGAGCGGCCACCTGCGCGGTGGCGCGCCGAGGCGATCAGCCAGCGCATCGCGAGCGCAGTCTTGCGCTCGCCGCGAATCTCGACCGGCACCTGATAGGTGGCGCCGCCGACGCGCCGGGGCTTGACCTCGATCATCGGTGTCGCTGCGCGCAGCGCCTGCTCGTACACCTCGATCGGGCTCCGCTTCGCGCGCTGCTCCACCAGTTCCAGCGCCTGATACACGATACGCTCCGCCAGGCTGCGCTTGCCGTCCCACATGAGGCGGCCAACCAGGCGGGTCACGTTTTTGTTGTTGTACTTGGGATCCGGCAGCACAGGACGATGCTGGACCTTGGCACGTCGCGGCATACGCTATACATCTCCTCTGGCGCGGGTCGCATACGCCCGCATCATGACACCTGATAACTACTAGGGACTAACAGGATCACCGCTCTCGCGCCGCACAGCGGCAGGCCAAAATAACCCTGGCGCCGCAGACAGCGCAAAGGGGCCCAGGGCATTTCGCCCCGGCGCCCCACCGTCATACGCCTTTCCCGGCAGCCCCGTCTGGCTCCAGACGCGCCGCTCGCGCGGGACGCCGCCGTGGGGCGATGGCCGCCGCTCACGCTCA
Organism: Ktedonobacterales bacterium; assembly: GCA_036393135.1. GTDB lineage: Bacteria > Chloroflexota > Ktedonobacteria > Ktedonobacterales > JADMIN01 > JAKAIY01. The sequence continues at coordinate 4,744 of DASVWQ010000109.1, read as the reverse complement.
TCGCGTGGTCGTGACCACTGGGAGGTCGTCTGACATGCCGCGTGCCCTGGAAGGCGTCAATCGCAGGCGCCGCCTCGCGCGCAGCCGTGGTATTCTGGCTGACCTGGCGGTGGACGGACGCTCGATGAGGAGCGCCGCTCCGCTGGTGTCAGCGTGGATGTATCCGATTCGTTCGCGGTTCGTTGGCCCGGCGAGCGGGTCTAGCGCTTGGCCGCGCCAGCCTTCGGTCGCTTGGCGCCGTACTTCGAGCGGCCCTGGCGACGCTTCTCCACGCCCTGGCTGTCGAGCGCGCCACGCACGATGTGATAGCGCACGCTCGGCAGGTCCTTCACACGGCCCCCACGGATGAGGACGACCGAGTGTTCCTGGAGGTTGTGCCCCTCGCCAGGAATGTACGCCGTGACCTCCTGATGGTTGGTCAGGCGCACGCGGGCGATCTTGCGCAACGCCGAGTTTGGCTTCTTCGGCGTCATCGTCTTGACCTGCGTGCAGACGCCGCGCTTCTGCGGCGCGCCACCCTGAATCCGCAGCGTGCGGTTCTTGTGGCTGTTGTAGCTGAATTGCAGCGCCGGCGCTTTGCTCTTCTTGCTCTTCTTGTTCCGGCCCTTGCGCACCAGCTGATTGATCGTCGGCAAGGGAAACTCCTTACGTCTCCGTCGTGACAAGCCTCACGGCGCCCGACCCACGCCAGGCGTTTTTCTGGCGTCGGTCAGGCGTCCGCTTCCGCATCGCCCGCGACTCGATGTTCCCTGGCGCCGCGCCTCCCGTGTGGAGGGTACGGCGCCGCAGAGTACATCTGACGCACGATGTGGAATAGTAACACTATTCGGGGTCGCTGTCAACCATAGGGCTGTTCACAACTGGCAGGTCGCTCATGTCGCCAATCGTGGGATAGTCCCCAGCGTCATAGCCATCGCCATCGGCGACCTCGCCGCCCAGGCCCAGGGTCCCCAGGCCAGGAGCCTGCATCCCCGCCAGGCGTTCGGCGCGCTGCCGGTCGCGCAGCTCACGCCGCTGCGGCAGGCCCGTGCCAGCTGGGATCAGCTTGCCGATGATGACGTTTTCCTTCAGACCGCGCAGGTGATCGGTGAGACCGTTGATGGCCGCCTCGGTCAGCACGCGCGTCGTCTCCTGGAAGGACGCCGCCGCAAGGAAGCTGTCGGTGTTGAGCGAAGCCTTCGTCACGCCCAGCAGCACCGTCTGCGCGGTGGCAGGCTCGCCACCTTCCGCCAGCGTCCGCGCGTTGGTCGCCTCATAGTGGAAACGATCCACAAGGTCGTTTGGCAGCAGTTCGGTATCACCGGGTTCATCGACCCGCACACGCCGGAGCATCTGGCGGACGATGATCTCGATGTGCTTGTCGTTGATATACACACCGGTCGAGCGATAGACCTTCTGCACCTCTTGCACGAGGTAGAGGTGGACGGCCTCGCGTCCCTGGATGCGCAGAACATCCTGCGGGTCGATGAGGCCGCTGGTCAGCGGCTGGCCGGGGCGCACCTGCGCGCCATCGAAGACGGCGATGTTGGTCGCCGCCGGAATCGGATACTCGCGCTCCTCGCGGTCCTCGAAGGTGATGGACACCTTGTTTTTCACGATATGCACGGTACCCGTGGCGCTGGCCTTGATCTCGGTCGGCTCGCTGTTTTTCGTGCCAGCGGTCCGCGCGATCACCTGGCCAGCCTGCGCCGAATCACCATCGGCCACCAGCAGTTCGGCGCCCCTGGGCAGCGACTGCGGGTCGGAGATGGGCTGCGCCCGGACGACGCGAATCTTGCGGGCGCCCGACTCCTCCATCTCGATCTCGACCACGCCGTCGATCTCGCTGACGATGGCCTTCTCCTTGGGCGTGCGCGCCTCGAACAGCTCCTCGACGCGCGGCAAGCCCTGCGTGATGTCTTCCTGCGCGCCAGCGATGCCGCCGGTGTGGAAGGTACGCATGGTAAGCTGCGTGCCAGGCTCGCCGATCGACTGCGCGCCGATGATGCCCACCGCGTCGCCGATCTTCACCAGCTCGCCAGCCGCCAGGTTGCGCCCATAGCAGAGGCGGCAGACGCCGTGTGACTCCTCGCACTGCAAGACCGAGCGACAGTAGACTTCTTTGACGCCCGCCTCGATCATGGCGTCGGTCATGTCGTCGTCGATCATCGCGCCGCGCTGATAGTCGAAGCCAGGAACCGCAGCCTGCAAGATGCGGCCAGTGAGCCGGTTGCGGAACGGCTCATTCATGTCTTTGCTGTCGGACTCAGTGATCCAGATGCCCTGGTCGGTGCCACAGTCTTCCGACAGGATGATGACATCCTGGGCGACATCGATCAGGCGGCGAGTCAGGTAGCCCGATTCCGCCGTGCGCAGCGCCGTATCGGCCAGGCCCTTGCGGGCGCCGTGGCTGGAGATGAAATACTCCATCACATTCAGGCCGTCGCGGAAGTTGCCGCGCACTGGAATCTCCATGATGCGCCCCGATGGGTCGGCCATCAGGCCGCGCATGCCGGAGAGCTGGCGAATCTGCTGGAATTTGGCCTTGGTCGCGCCGGAATTCGCGATGGTGTAGATCGAGCCGAACGGGTCGAGTACTTTCTGCACCTGCTTCTGGATCTCGTCGGTCGCGGCGAGCCAGATGTTCACGGTTTCCTTGTAGCGCTCGTTCTCAGTCATCAGGCCTTCCTGGAAGCTCTCTTCCAGGGCCAGCACCTCTTTATCCGCCGCCGCCAAAATCGTCGTGCGATCCTCCGGCACCACCACATCGCTGATGGCGATGCTGGAGCCAGCGCGGGTGGCAAACGTGAAGCCGAGCCGCTTGATCGCGTCAGCCAGGTCAGCTGTCGCCTGGCGCCCCTCGAACTTGAAGCACTCTGCGATGATGCCGCGCAGGTTCTCCTTGTTCATCGGGTAGTTCTTGAAGCGCAGGCTCTCAGGCAGCACCTCGTTGAAGATGATGCGCCCAACGGTCGTCTCGACCACCCGCTTCGGGTCGATCTCGACGGCCTTGCCGCGCTCGTTGTAGAACAGCGTGCTGTCCAGCCGCACCTTGATCTTCGCCTGGAGCGCGATGATGTCGTTGTCGTAGGCCATCTGCGCTTCGTTGGCGTCGGTAAAGACACGCCCCTCACCCTTGAGTCCGGGGTGGTCCATCGTCATGTAGTAGCAGCCCAGCACCATCTCCTGCGATGCGCCGATGGACGGCTCACCGTGCGCGGGCGAGAGGATGTTGCGCGACGAGAGCATCAGCGTGCGGGCTTCCTCCTGGGCGCGCTCCGAGAGCGGCACATGGACGGCCATCTGGTCGCCATCGAAGTCGGCGTTGAAGGCCGAGCAGACCAGTGGGTGAAGCTGGATCGCGCTGCCCTCCACCAGCACCGCCTCGAAGGCCTGGATGCCCAGGCGGTGCAGGGTTGGCGCGCGGTTCAACAGCACGGGGTGATTGGTGATGACCTCTTCGAGGACATCCCAGACCTCCGGGCGCACCCGCTCGACGTAGCGCTTGGCGCTCTTGATATTGTGGGCGTGGCCGCGCTCGACCAGTTTGCGCATGACGAACGGCTTGAACAGCTCCAGCGCCATCCGCTTGGGCAGGCCGCACTGGTGCAGCTTCAGGTCAGGGCCGACCACGATGACCGAGCGGCCCGAATAGTCCACGCGCTTGCCGAGCAGGTTCTGGCGGAAGCGCCCCTGCTTGCCCTTGAGCATGTCAGAGAGGCTCTTCAGCTTGTGGTTGCCCGACCCAGCGACCGCGCGCCCGCGCCGCCCATTGTCAATCAGCGCGTCGCAGGCCTCCTGCAGCATGCGCTTCTCGTTACGGATGATGATCTCCGGCGCGCCCAGCTCCAGCAGCCGCTTGAGGCGGTTGTTGCGGTTGATGACGCGGCGGTAGAGGTCATTCAGGTCGCTGGTGGCAAAGCGACCGCCATCGAGCTGCACCATTGGGCGCAGGTCTGGCGGCAGCACCGGCAGCACCGTCATGATCATCCACTCAGGCGAGTTGCCCGACTTGCGGAAGGCCTCGACGACGTTCAGGCGCTTGGTGGCCTTCTTGCGGCGCTGGCCAGAGGTCGAGCCGATCTCCTGGCGCATCTTGGCCGCCAGCGCGTCCAGGTCGATGCCCGCGAGCAGGCTCTGCACGGCCTCCGCGCCCATGCCCGCCTCGAAGATCTCGGGCAGGTCGGGGTTGGTGTCGTGCAGGTCCATCTCGAAGGCCTTCAGCTCGCGGTACTCCGCCTCCTGGAGCAGGTCGCCGCGTTTGAGCGACTCCAGCTTCTTGCGCTGGGCGTCATTGGTGGAGCGCAGATCGCTGGCGCGCTTGACCGTCTCGTCCTGGACGGCGGTAATGAGACCCTCAGCTTCGAGCTGGGCGCGCTCGATGGCGCGCTCCGTCTCGATGCCGAGCTGATCGGCCTCTTCCTGCGCGTTGCGAGCGACCAGCTCGCGGAACTCGCGGACCATGCGGTCCAGCGCGTCGCTCATCGCCTCGTCGGCCACCTGGCCCTGTTTCGCGATCAATTCGCCGGTCGCCTCGAATACCAGGTCCTCCATCAGGACCTTGCCCGCGTTCTCGCGCAGCACGCGCTTCAGCGCGGTCTCCTGCGCTTTCAGATCTTCGATTTGCTGGGCGCGGCGCTGGTCGATGCGCTCGCGCTCGGCCTCGCGGTTGCGGGTGGCCTCGGCGATGCGCTCGTCGCGCTGCTGCTGGTATTCGATGATGCGCTCGGTGGTCGCCTGATCACTCTCGTGCATCAGGCGCTGC
>DASVWQ010000108.1:0-5582 GCA_036393135.1 Ktedonobacterales bacterium | reverse complement strand
GCGTCCACGCAGATCAGGATGTCTGGCCGCACTGTGCGGATCGCCTTCGCCAGCGCCTGGATGTCGTTCATCACGCCGGTGGAGGTCTCGTTCTGGGTGAGGAAGACGCCCTTCGCGGCGGGGAGGTCTTTCAGCGCCTCGGCCACCTGCGCTGGATCAGCGGCCTGGCCCCACTCGGTCTGCACGCGGGTCACGCTGAGGCCGAACGCCTCCGCGACGCGCGCGAACCGCTCTCCAAAGACGCCGACGGGAACAGAGAGAATGACGTCGCCAGGGTTGAAGAGGTTGGCGACCGTGGCTTCCCAGCCGCCGCTGCCCGATGATGGATAGGTGAGGATACGCTGCGAGGTCTGGAAGAAGTGTTTGAGATGCTCGGTCACGCGGCCCAGGATGGCGGCGAACTCTGGCCCGCGATGGTTGATCATCGGGCGGCCCAGCGCCTCGGCCACCTGCGGCGGAATCGGCGTCGGACCCGGAATACGGAGGTTCTGTTGCACGTCGGTAGTACCTCTTAACTGGCTCATGCTAAAGCTCACTCGGCGGCTCTCATAGCCAGCGGGGCATCGTCCGCGCCCTGCCATGTTCCGTTCGACGCCACGCTGCGCCGCATACACCAGCAGTATATGGAGCGGCGCTAGCACCTGTCAACGAACGCCGCTCCCCTGGGCGCTGGACCGTCGCGCCTGCTCGCGCGGCGAGAGAGTGTCAGCTCGCGTCGTCGTCAGTCGTATCCGTGCGTGGCCCGATTGTTCCGTTGTCGTCAATCGTGTTTGTGCGTGGCTCGACCGTTCCATCGATTGTTCTACTGCCAAACTTGCCCCAATGCCGCTCTATCTCGGTGAGGAGCAGCCCGCCATGCTGGACGAGCGCGGCAGTCTTCAGGACGGGATGTTTGGTGTCATCGCGCAGGATCGTGTGAAGCTTCTCGACGATTGCGATTAGATTACTGGTCATGTTATCAGTCGGGGCGATGTAATGCGTACCCCAACGACGCTTGAGGTCATTGATGGCATAGACGTAGGCTGTGCTTGCGTCGGCGGTTTCCTGAACCGCTGTCTTTACCTGCGTCCAGGTGAACGCGCCTCTCCAGGCGGATTTCGCGCGGTCGCGAAAAGCTCGAAACAGCTCCGCGCGTTCAGCTTCCTGTATGTGTCCCAGCGTCCTTCGCTCAGCTTGTTCCCAGCGCGACTGTGAGCCGATCTCATCGCGACATGTCGCCACCAGCAGACGCATTCCGTCGCTAAATGCCTCGCCGTGAATGTCCGCGAACTGCCCGCCCACATGCTCCAGCAGCATGGTATCTTCGGGCTTGTCGCCGCGCGCGAACAGCACGAAGATGGGCTTTCCCTGGGCAAGGTCAACCTCCCCGCGAACGTACGGAGACTTGCGAGAATCGGGAGACGCAATGAGTACCAGACCGTCGGCTGCCTTAACCGCACTATGAATCTCAGCGTCCCAGTTCGCGGACCCCACCGCAATGTCTTCAGGCGCCAGCCAGACATGAATGTGCTCGCTCTCGAGAAAGTCACGCACGCGCAGGGCAATGTCGTGATCTTCAGTCGCGTGGCTCAGGAAAACAGACTCGATAATCATGGCCTGACCCCCACCTCATAAACGCCCTGAACCAACGTAGGCCGAGCTTGGATGTACAGTACACCTGCTTTGCGGTCCATGCAACTCCCAATGTATTGCTTCGTTCTCCTGATCTGGAGCGAAACTGCACTGTTGGCTGGCGCCAAACTCGTCCAGCGCGAGCCGCTCAGCCGCTGGGTCGGACGAGACGCCTGGGCCGAAATTCCCTGTTGCGCAGGCATGGGGCGCAGGTATATACTAGCTGTTGGCATTTTGTTAGGAGGAGAGCGTCATGTCAGTCGCGCCACTTGTCCGGGCCGTCGAAGAGGCCCATCTGACCAATAGCGATACCCGGCTGGAGCCAGGCGACACCGTGCGGGCGCATGTGAAGGTCGTCGAGGGCGGCCGCGAGCGCATCCAGGTCTTTGAAGGTATCGTCATCAGCCTGCGCGGCGAGGGCATCAACCGCGCCTTCACCGTTCGCCGCATCGCGCACAACGTCGGCGTCGAGCGCACCTTCCTGCTGCACTCGCCGCGCCTCGATAAGGTCGAGGTCGTGCGCCACAACCAGGTCCGCCGCAAGAACCTCTACTACATGCGCGGGCTGCGCGGCAAGGCCGCCCGCCTGAAGGAGCGCCGCGACTAGTCGCTATCCGGCGGCGCATCGCTCGTCTCGCGCGCGACCGACATGCTCTGTGGAGACGCCTGGAATCGACCGGGCGTCTCTATCTTGTCGTCTCCGCGACCCCTTTTCTCCCTCCCCATACCACCCCAAATCCCTCGCCATCCAGCGCCATTTCGCCGAATATCATCCGATGGGTGATAGCGGAGCGCGGGTCACTGACGTACACTCTCCGGCAAGAGGCGCCGTGGTGTGGGCGCGACTAGTGGGCGCGAGCGACGTACGCCGCGCGGCAAGGGAAAGGCAGGCGAATGCGACGTGCTGAACGTCTACCAGCCGATCCCGCGCGACCTCTTCGCCGCGACGCCGCCACTGCGCAGTCGCCGAACGCTCCGCTTCTTCATGACCTGGTACGAAGCGGTCGCGGGCGCCATCATCCTCAGCATCATGGCGCTGCTCATCGCGCCGACCCTCCGGCGCCTGCCCATCATGGGGCTGTGGCTCCTCGCCTACGCGCTCTACCTCGGCGCGCTGGTGGCCATCGCGCGTGCGCCGGGGCTACGCGGGCGCATCCACGCCGCCGCCGATGGCGCCGCGCGCTGGCTCGTGTGGCTGCTCTATGGGCGCCCGGACAGCGCCGACGCGCCGCGTGGCCTCGCGCTGATCCAGGTTTGTCTTGCCCTCGCGCTGACCTTTGCCGCCTTCCTCTTTATCGTGAGCCTGGGGCTGGCGTACCGCGTCATAGGCCTGCCGCCATCAACGGATGTCGCGAGCTGGCTGCTCTTCGTCCTGCCTATCCTGCGGGTGGCGCGCTATGCTGCGCTGCCGTGGATCGGCGTGGTCACGGCGCTCGCGCTGGCGGCGGATGGCGCGGCGCGGCTGCTGGTGGCGGGCGGCGCGGATGGCGCGACGCTGCGCATCGTCGCGCTGCACGCCTGCTGGCTGATCCTCGTGAGCCTGCTCCCCGCCGTCACCCTGCGCTCGCTCTCTGAGGGACGCGCCCGGCTGGCCAGCGCGATCAGCGTGGTGCGCGCGCTCAGCGCCCTGCAACCGACATCCGAGCGCGACTTCGCCAATGCCGCCGCCGCCCTCATCGCCCAGCGGATGGGCTACGACGAGGTCAACGTGCTGCTAGCGACTTCGGGGGATGACGCCATCGGGCGCGGGTTGCGCTTCCTTGGCGCGGCCTCGCCAGGCGGGCGCGAGCTGGCGCAGGTGGACTACCTGATCGAGCAGGCGCAGGGCATCACCGGCTGGGCCGCCATCCACGGGCAGGAGCGGCTGGTCAACGATGTAGAGCGCGACCCGCACCACCTCTATCTCCGGCATCCCACCTTCCCCCATACCAGCGCCGAGCTGGCCCTGCCCCTCACGCTGGGCGGCGCCGTCATTGGCGTGCTGGATGTGCAGAGCGAGTGCGCCTATGCCTTTGGCGAAGATGACGTGGAGCTGCTGCGCGCCATCGCCCTGCATCTGGCCATCGCGCTAGACAACGCGCAGCGTCTGACACGGGCGCGTGGCCTGGCCAGCGTCACCCAGCGCATCGCGCGGCGGTTGCTCTCGCAGCAGGACTTGCGGGCGGCGCTGGAGCAGGTGGTGATGACCGCGCGCGAGACGCTGCGGGCCGACTCCGTGGCGCTCTATCCATGTGACCCGGAAGATGGGCGGATCGGCGAGCCGGTCGTCTCCAGCGCGACGCCCACCGCGCCCGCTTCAGCGAAGCGAGTGACGGATCGCGGCGCGGCATCGGCGGTGATGCAGGGGCTGCAGGCGGCCGCGCCGATCTACGCCAATTATTCCGCGTCAGACGCCATACCTGGAAGCTTCGTCGCGCGTGAGGGCGTGCGGGCCGCCGCCATCCTGCCGCTGCGGGTGGGCGAGGGCGCGACGCCCAGCGAGGTGTCGGCGCTCGGCGTGATCTTCGTCAATTACCACACGACCCAGGCCTTCTCCCAGGAGTACCGCGAGTGGTGCGCCGCGCTGGCCGATCTGGCGGCGCTGGCGCTGCAGAGCGCAATGCTTTACCAGAACCTCGTCGAAGAGGAGCGCGCCAACACCTGGAGCGAGCTGCACGACGGCATGGGTCAGGACGCAGGCTATGGACGGATGCTGTTGGAGCAGGCGCTGGCCACCATCGCCAGCGGCGCCGCGTTGACTCCCCTCGACCATGAGAAGCTCATCAACGCCCACCAGTTCGTCTGCGCGCTCCAGCGTCAGGTGAACTATCTGATGGCTGTTTGGGGCAAGAGCGAGAGCAGCGACCTTTGGCGCGAGAGCGACGACGAAGAGGTGGTTGCGGGCGGCCTGTTCGACGACCTGGACGAGCATGCGACGCTGGTCCGGCGGACGCTGGAGATGCGCTGCGTGGTGAACCGCGAGGGCGACGATAGCGCCATCAGCGGCAGCCTGCGCCACGACGCGCGGATGGTGGCGCGCGAGGCGATCTACAACGCCTATCGCCACGGGCGCGCGAGCGAGGTGGTGGTGGACGCCGAGGCCGACGCCGACGGGCTGCGCCTGCGCGTCCGCGATAACGGCTGTGGCTTCGACGCGCGGCGGGTCTCGAAACTGGCCCACGGCATGTCGAGCATCCGGCGGCGAGCGGAGCGGCACGGCGGCGCGTTCACCATTCAGAGCGAGCGGGAGCCAGGGCGATCAGGCACGACGGTTGAGGTGATATTCCGCGTCGCGGTCGGCGCGTCGCCAGTGGAGAGTGTAGCGAACATCGCGTGAGGGAGCCGCTGGCCAGTGGTGGCCGGCGGCTTCTGAGCATGGGTCGCATGTCAGTTCGTGTAGTGAAGGGGCGCGGTATGGAGCCACAAGCGGAATCAGGGCGTCGGGTTACGGCGCTGATCGTGGATGATGACCGGACGGCGCGTGAAGCGCTGCGGCTCCTGCTCCAGGGGCCTGAGATCGAGGTGGTGGCCGTCTGTGAGTCGCCGGAGGACTGCCTGGACGCGATCATGCTGGCGCCGCCGCAGGTCGCGCTGGTGGATATGCGGATGTACGGCGACCCCTACGCGGGCGTCACGCTGATCGAGCGGATACGCGCGCTGAGTCCGGCGACGGCTTGCCTGGCGCTGACCGCCAGCGACCGCCGGGGCGACCTCTTACCGAAAGCCTTCTACGCGGGCGCGCATGGCTACTATCACAAGGGCTATGTGCTGGGCGACGAGCTACCGCGCATCGTCCGGCGGCTGGCCCAGGGCGCCTGGGAGCTGGACCCGGCGATGGCGGCGCGGCTGCTGCGCGAGAGCGGACCCGCTGAGTCCAGAGCGAGCTTCACGCCGCACGAGCGCGACATGCTCCGCCGTATCGCCTCTGGCGCCGACACCGACGCGCTGGCCACCGCCTTCGAGGAGCGCGAATCCACCATCCACCGCAGCAT
>DASVWQ010000107.1:0-7812 GCA_036393135.1 Ktedonobacterales bacterium | reverse complement strand
GCTGGGGAGCGGCGCCGAGCCAGAGACATACAGGCGCAGCGGTCGCGTGGGCGCGCCCGCTTGTGTGGCTGCGGCGATGAGACGGGCGTACATCGTCGGTACGCCAAAGAAGACGCTTACCAGCGGATCAGCGGCGATGGCCGCCAGCGTCGCGCTCGCGTCGAACTTGCGGTGAAGCAAGACGCTGCTCCCCATGAAGAAGCTGCTGTGGAGGCCGACGCCCAGCCCGTGGCTGTGAAAGAGTGGCAGCGCCAGCAGCAGCCGGTCATCGAGCGACCAGCGCCAGGCGGTGGTGATCGCGATGGTGTTGGCGATCTGATTGCGATGCAGCAGCAGCGCGCCCTTGGAGCGTCCGGTCGTGCCGGAGGTGTAGCCGATGGACGCGGGCGCGTCGCCAGCGGGCATGCGCAGCTCCGCCGACCCCTCGCCTTGCCGCAGGAACGCCGCGTAGCCCACCCGCGCCGCCGCGCTCATCGCGCCGCCTTCCGTCGCCGTATCCGCGCCCACCACGACGATCAGGCGCAGCGCAGGCGCCTCCAGCGCGGCCAGCGCGGCGGCGCCCGCTGGCGAAGTGACGCAGATCCGCACGTCGGCGTCCGTGAAGATGTGGCTCAGCTCCACCTGGCGATAGGCGCTATTGACCAGCGTAACCACGCCGCCCGCCAGATGCGCGCCGAGGTAAGCGACGGCGAATGCGGGGCAGTTTTCCAGAAAGAGCGCGACCCGCTCGCCTGGCGTCAGTCCGGCGGCCAGCAGCGCCCGCGCGAACCGCTCCACATCGGCGTAGAGTTGGCCATAGCTGAGCGTCGCGCCCTCGAAGAGCATGGCCGACCGCTCCGGCGCACGGCGCGCATGTCCGGCGACCGCCTCGACAATCGACTGCTCCACGGGCGCGCTCCTCCTGAACGCGAGACGAGATGACGCGCAGGCGGAGCGGTCTCCCGCCATACCTGCGCGTCGATGTGATGGCGATGCGCCTACTCGGCCTCGGCGAGCGGCGCGCGAACGGTCGTTGGCGCAGGCGTCGGCGCGGAGACCGCATGTTGCGGGCGCGGCCCCGGCTCCGGCGTTCTGGTGGAATGCTCATCGACCTGTCGCAACGCCTCGCTCAGCGCGCGCTCGAGCTGTGGGTCGGCCCCGCGCATGTAGTCCTGCGGCGTGTTGTCCACCTCGATGGTGGGGTCCGTGCCGTAGTTCTCCACACCCCAGCCGACATCGTTGAACCAGAAGCTGAACTCTGGCTGGGTCGTCAGTGAGCCGTCGGCCAGCGCGATATACGGGCTGATGCCCACCACGCCGCCCCAGGTGCGCTTGCCGACCAGCGGGCCAAGCTTCAGCATCTTGAACGCATGGCTGAAGATGTCGCCATCGGAGCCAGCGTTCTCGTCGGTGATGGCGACCAGATTGCCGCGCGGCGACTCGCCGAAGTAGGGCGATGCGCCGCTCCAGCGCTGGAAGCTGTAGCCCAGGCGTGGGCGCATCAGCTTCTCCAGCACGAGGCCCGAGACGCTGCCGCCGCCGTTCCAGCGGACATCCACGATCAGCCCCTCGTAGTCGTACTCTTGCAGGTAGTAGCGGTGGAAGATCGAGAAGCCGAACGACCCCATGTCAGGGATGTGGACATAGCCGACACGCCCGCCGGAGCGTTCATGCACGGCGCGGCGGTTCGCCTCCACCCAGTCGATGTAGCGGCCCAGCGTGTCGCCGCCTGTCGCCGTAACCGTCACGACGCGCGGTTCGCCGCCCGCCGCTGGCTGGATCAGCAGGTCCACATCGTTACCCGCCTGGTTGACGAGCAGACGCATCGGACTGCGCTCGCGCGAGACGCGCTGCCCGTTCACCGCCAGCACAGCGTCGCCGACAGCCACATTCACGCCGGGCGCGAGCAGCGGCGAGGTCGCGTCGGGCGCCCAGGTGTCGCCGCGCACGATGCGGCTGATCACGTAGTGGTCGCTGGCCTCGTCGTAGCGCCAGTCGCAGCCGAGGCTGCCCTGGCTATAGTGCGGGTGGTCGCGGTACTCGCCGCCGAACTCGTAGGCGTGCGAGGAGCCAAGCTCGCCTTGCATCTCCCAGATGATGTCGGAGAACTCGTCGCGCGAGGCGGCGCGGTCCACCAGCGGGGCATAGCGGTCATGGATGGCGTTCCAGTCGATGCCGCTCATGTCGGCGTTCCAGTATTGCTCGCGCTGGAGCCGCCACGCCTCGTGGTACATCTGCCGCCACTCGGCGCCCGGCCAGATGGCGACCTTAGCGCGCTCCAGGTCGAGCCAGCCAGAGACGCGCCCTGGCGCTTCGGCCTCTGGGCCTTCGGCGGGCTTCTCGCCCGCGCGCACCAGGCGCAGACGCTCGTTGGAGCGGTAGAGCAGCCACTTGCCGTCGCTCGTCACCTCGAAGTCGCTCACGCCATCGGCGAGATGCTCGGACTTGCGCCCCTCGTAGCGGTAGACGAAGAGGGCCGTATTGCTGGCTGGGGTCAGCGTCGCCCAGTTCTCGTTGAGCGTCCCCTCGACCGGCGCAATGGTATAGACCGCGCCGCCCGGAACGCCCGCGATGCGCGTGTAGCGGCCATCGGCCACCGGGAAGCGCACGACGCGGGCGCGGATGCCCTCCAGGTCGATCTCGACCGGCTTCGGCTCCTCGGCCTTCTTGGCCGCCTTCGCGTCTTTCGCGTCCTTCTCCGGCTTCTCCGCCGCCGCGCCGTCGCTGGCCGCCGAAGCCTCTCCGGCCTGCGCGTCCTTCGCATCCCCCGTCACTTCGTCCTCCTTCGCCTCGTCTTTCGGCGCGGGAGTGAGCGGAGTGAAGGGTGAGCGCTCATCGCGCTTCAGCGTGATGAGGTAGGGGCGCGTCCCGCGCGGGAAGTTCATGTCGAAGTGGAGGTTGTCGGCGACGGGATCGAACTCACGGCCAGAGATGAAGTAGAGGTACTTGCCTTCCGGGTCGAAGGCGGGCTGGGAGTCGAAGCGCACCGGATCGGTGATCTGCCACGTCTCGCCAGTGGCGACCTTCGCCAGCTTGATGGCCACCTGGCGCGGGTTGATGGCGAAGGCGTAGGCCAACCACTGGCCATCGGGCGACCACGCCAGCCCGCGCTGGTGCATAGCGTCTTCCTCGCGGCCAAACGCGGTGTGGTCCAGCGTCTTCACGGCGCCAGATTCCGCGTCCACGATCAGGAAATCGCCCCGGTGGTTGGAGAGCGCCACCTGCGACCCCACGGGCGAGGGAACCAGCTCCAGCGCATGGCCGATGTCGGCGTCGAGCGTGCGGGCGTCCGACTTGCCATCGGCGGCGAAGACTACCAGGCGCGGCTCGTCGCCCTGGTCGGCGGTGGCGATCAGGCGCTTGCCGTCGGCCAGCCAGGCGATCATGCGATAGCGGGTCGCTTCAGGGTCGCCAAGCTGCGTGACAGCGCCCTCAAATGCGCCCATGCTGAAGGCCTTGCCGCGCGTGGTGAAGGTCACGCGGTCGCCCTGCTGGCTCGGTGTCCACGACTCCAGCCAGCGTCCGGCGGGGACGAAGCGCCGCGCGCGTTGGCTGCGCATGCCGGTCAGCGTGACATCCACCTTGCGCCCGCTGGTAGCGTTCGGCTCCAGGGTATAGAGGTCGCCGCCCGCGTGGTAGACCAGCAGCGCGCCATCGGTCGAGAGGCCGCGCGCGTAGTAGTCGGCGTGGTTGGTGTGGCGGCGCACATCACCGCCATCGGGCTGGCACGAATAGACCGCGCCAACATTTTCGTGGTCAGAGATGAAGTAGACGCGCTCGCCCACCCAGCAGGGATACGAGATATTGCTATCGAGGTCGAGCAGGCGGCGGAACTGGCCGGAGCCGTCGGCGTCGATCCAGAGATAGCCAGCGGTGCCGCCACGATAGCGCTTCCAGTGGGCTGGCTCGTCGGTGTTGCGCCCGACGACCAGCGCGCCGTGCGGCCCGAAGGCGATGGAGTGCGCGGGGCCATAGGGCAGCGTGCGGGTCGCGCCGCCGTCAGCGGCGACCTCTTGCAGCGCCCGCCAGGCGCGCATCGGCTGGTAGGCCGTACTGGAGAAGATGATGGCCGAGCCATCAGGGCGCCACGCCGTGATCCGCGCGCCCGCGCCGTCATAGGTCAGGCGGCGCGCCTCACCACCATCGTAGGGCATGGTGTAGACTTCCGCCGGGCCATCCTGGCTGCCGGTGAAGGCCAGCGTCTTGCCATCGGGTGAGAAGCGCGCGTTGGTGATTTCGGCGATGCCCGCCGTGAGGCGCTCGGCGCGTCCCCCGCTGAGCGAGGTCAGCCAGAGATCATCCTCGGCGGTGAAGACGATATGCTCATCAGAGATGGTCGGAAAGCGAATGTAGCCGTTGTACGCCATACATGCTCCTCTGCCAGTTCGCCGCTGGGACGCGAAAGGCCTTCTCCTGGGCGCCGACGAGCAATCGTGCGCCACCGCGCGCCGCACGGACGCCCCAATCGCTCATGTTCGCACGACGCCCGCGCATGTGTCAACGCGCATGTCAACGCGCCGCGCGCCACGATGGCCGGTTGCGCCCGCATGGCTATCGCCCTTGCGCCGCGCGTTCGCCTATGATAAGATGTCCGGGCCGAGGGGATGCGGCGAAGGCCGCGCCACTCTCGCATTCCGGGATCGTCTAGCGGTAGGACAGCTGACTCTGGATCAGCCAGCCGTGGTTCGAATCCACGTCCCGGAGCCACCACGAAGCGGGCCAGTCACACGACTGGCCCGCTTCGTTCTGTTGCGTCTGTTGCGGCGCTCAGGGCAGCGCGACGCCGAGCAGGTGATCGATATCGGCGACGCGTAGCTCCGCCAGCGAGCTGACGAGGCGGTCGGCGGCCTCCAGCCCTGGCGCGTCTGGCTGTCCTGCGCGGCGCACGGCGACGCAGCGCATCCCGCCCGCGCGGGCCGCCGCCACACCCGCTGGCGCATCCTCGAAGACGACGCAGCGCGCGGGCGTGACCCCGGCGAGCGCGGCGCCTGCCAGGAAGATGTCGGGAGCGGGCTTGCCGTGCGCGACATGCTCGCCGGAGACGAAGCCGTCGAGATACTGGCCGATGTCCAGCAGGCTGATGATCGTCTCGATATTGGCGACGGGAGCCGAGGAGCCGAGCGCCTGGTGGTAGCCCGCCGCGCGCAGCGCCGCCAGCAACTCCCGCGCGCCCGGCAGCGCCACCGCCTCGCGCCGCACAAACTCGCGATAGAGCGCCTCTTTGCGCTCGCTCAGCGCGGTCATCCGCTCCGGCTCGCGGACGCCATAGAGCAGCGGAATGCTGTCGCTGTTGCGCATGCCAAAGGTCGCCCAGAACGCCTGATCCGAATAGGGCAGGCCCTCCTCGCGCGCCAACTCTTCCCAGGCGCGGCGGTGCTGCTCGGCGCTGTCGATGATCACGCCGTCCACGTCCCAGAGCGCGGCATAGCCCCGCCGAATCGTCCATCCCGCCATCGCCTGGCTCATCCGCTCGTCCCTCCGCTGGTACCGCTGTGCTGTCTCGCTGTCGTTCGCCTCTATTGAAGCGTCCGCTACCGCCTCAGCGCAAGCGCCCGCCCGACATCCGTCAGCAATGGGCGCCATCTGACGCCACGAGATGTGTTAGCCCAATGTCCTCATTGTGACCATGCGGGCAACATCATCGTTCAAGCCCTAGACAGTGGCGGATAGTGTGAGTTACGCCACTTTTGGCAGTCTGGCATCAGTAGCGCCAACTACTTGACATGGTGGAGAATGCCGCATACCCGCCGGAAACAGGTGGCAGGACTGGCCAGCGCTGGTCCGAAAGTACCAACCAAGTGGGCAAAGATGGCGACATCGCGCTCCAGCGGGTATAGTTGGCGAGGTACACGTACATCTGTTCCAAATTGGAGCAGGGTCCTTCTCAGTGGCGACGCGCGACGAGCCTTCCGGTCGAAGTGACGGCTCCCGGAGCGACAGGCTGAACGCGCATCTTTCCCGGCGCATGGGCGCACAGGGGACGCCGCTGGGCAAGGGTAAGAGGAGGCGTCAGACAAGAGACTCGCCCGACCAGTGGAGCAGGCGCCTGATCGCCTGTGTCCAGCGGCGCGTGGCCCTCGTGGGGGAGAGCGCGAGCCGCCGGACAGTCGGCCACGAGTCACGACGCTTCCTGCGATGGGCGCATGCGACGGTTGCGCCGCGTGTCCCCGTCAAGAGGAGGATTGGATATTGCTTCGATCTGACGCATTTTGGAGGAATGGAGGGCGCCTGCTCTCAGTCGCGCTGCTTGGTGGCGGCCTCGCGCTCAACGCCGCTGGCGCGCCCATCGATGTGATGGACGCCCACGGCTCCGGCCCCATCTCGCAGACCTGGCTCACCCTCGAGCATGGCTGGCTGTGTCGCACCTGGAGCGATCCGCTGGCCGCCAGTACCGCGAGCATTCCCCCCATCGTCATGAGTCCTACCGCTGACGCCGTTCCGCTGGCGACCATCTCAACCAGCCAGCATGCCGCAGGCGCGGAGTTCACGAACAGCGCGCTCTCGTTCGATACGATAGCGATTGGGCAGGGACAGCCAAACGGTGTTACCCACTGCGCCACCAACTGGCATGTCGGCGCGAATGGGCGACTCATTTCCGACGTTCCCTCGTGGGTCCCCAATCCCACGGGGGAGTGGCCCGCCGTGAGCGAGCGCGTGTTCTCAGCGCCGCTCCGCGCGTCCTCACTGAAGCTGGCGCTCGCCGGGACGCTCCACAGCGCCCCCACGGCGCCGATCAAATCCGTCCATGTGACGGTCATCAGAAAGGCGACCACCTTCAGCGCCCCGCCAGCGGCGTCCGCGACCTATTCCACCGCCTCACCGGGGGGTATCGGCCCCTGGACACCAGTGCCGGGCCACCCCTCCTACGGGATGAGCGATTTCGCTGGCGACCCCAACAGCGGCGAGTTTGGCGTCTGCACGTGGTGGGCGTGGTATATGCGCCGCGATGAGCCGCAGCTCGGCAGGCTCGGCTACGCCGCCAACTGGATCAGCGCCGCCCGCGCTCTGGGCATGCGCACGGGCTATGCGCCCGCCGTCGGCGCGACCGTGGTCTTCCAGCCGGGTGTGCAGGGCGCCAGCGGCAGCGGCCATGTCGGGCACGTGGTCCAACTGCTGAGTGGCGGCTGGTTCATCATCTCAGAGATGAACTTCTACTGGAATGGTGGCGGCTGGGGGCGCGTGGACTATCGCTACGTCCACACTGGCTCCGGCGTCGCCTTCATCTACTGAGTCGAACGCGCAACCACACGGCTCACCGTGGTCGTCTCACACCGGCCACTGCCGCAGCCACCCGCACGGGGCGCCCCGCGTGGGTGGCTGCGTCGCGCCCGCCGCACATGGATCGGGTGGGCTGGCGCCCTGGCGCACTCTCTGCTATGATGTGGGGAGAGAGCGAAGCGTGGCGTGGGATAGGCGCCCGTGGAGCGCTCGGTTGGCTGGGCAGCGTGGCCCGGCCCAACCTGCAAACGCCTCAATGAGGAGGAAGCCATGAAATTGCGTGGATTGCGCCATGCACGGCAGCGGAGCGGCCTGAGTATCGGACAACTGGCCGAGTTGACGGGTCTTCGGCGGGAAACGATCACCCATCTGGAGCACTGCCGCGAGGAGCCACAGCCCTACGCGCTAGCGAGACTGGCCCGCGCGCTTGGCGCTTCCGTCGTCGATCTGGTGGGCGCTGCGCCCGCCGCCCTGTAGCCTCCGCGCCAGCGGCCACCACGCCGCCTGCGAGTCCGGGGGTAATCCTGGCGAACACCATTTGAAGGAACGCGGGGCGCCCCTCTGGCGCCCCGTTTTTGCGCCGTCTCAGCCAGCGTCCGTCACGGCGGCGTCCAG
>DASVWQ010000106.1:0-4871 GCA_036393135.1 Ktedonobacterales bacterium | reverse complement strand
GGCCGGGAGAACCATATCCCAGTCGATGATGCCGACCGGCTCATCGCCCTGCCAGACAATGTTCCACGGGCCAAAGTCGCCGTGGCACATGATCTCTCCTGGTTTGGGGCTACCAGCGCTATAGGCCCACTGCGACTGAGGCGCTGGCGCAAAGCCGCGAATCGCGTCATGGTACGCGCGCAGGAGTCTGGCAAACCTCTCCAGGCCGCTATCAGTGATGATCTTTACCCAGCTCTCGCCGCCAGATTCACCCTCGATGAAACGCAAGACCTCGCGCCCCTCATCGTCGAATCCGAGGACACGTGGCGAGTACGGGAATCCAACAGATTCCAGGTAGATCAGCAACTGATGAACGGCTGGCGTCCACCAGTGCGCTGGCCGATGGACGGTATCACCGATACGCAGGATTTCGCGATCCGCATACTCGCTCAGGTCGTCATCAGCCATCGCATACGCTCCTGGTAGCAGCAGCCATGTCATCCAGCCGCGCGGCTTCCATAACCCAGCGCCGCCTTCGCGTGTGATGGCTAGCTAGCAGGTGTGGCCGCATCCATCTTGCGCACGCTCTCGGCGATAGTCGCGGGCAGATCCGCCTGCGCCGCCTGCCGCGCCACGCGGATCGCATTTTTGATGGCCTTGGCCTTCGAACTGCCGTGGGAGATGACGCTCACGCCGTTGACCCCCAGAATCGGCACGCCGCCGTACTCCTCGTAGTCGAGTTGCTTGCGCACGCGGTCGAAGGCGGGCTTGGCCAGCGCCGCGCCCAGCGTCGTCACGATGCCTGCCGTCAGCTCCTTTTTGATGGTCTCCAGCAGCATCTTGCTCAGGCCCTCGGCCAGCTTCAGCACGACATTGCCGACGAAGCCGTCGCAGACCACCACATCTACACCGCCCGCGTTGATGTCGCGCCCCTCGACATTGCCGATGAAGTTGAGGCCGGTCGAGGCGGCGGAGGCCTTGATGAGCTGGTGCGCCTCCTGCGTGAGCTGGTCGCCCTTCGTCTCTTCCTCGCCGTTCGCCAGCAACCCCACACGTGGGCGCGGCTGCCCGAAGATGGCCGTCATGTAAGCCGACCCCATCAGCGCGAACTGCGCCAGCCACTGCGGCTTGCAATCGGTGTTGGCGCCGATGTCGAGGATCATCACCTGCTTGCCGCCCGCCGCCGGGAAGACCGCGCCGAACGCCGGGCGGTCCACGCCCTTGATGCGCTTGAAGGTGAACATGCTGGCGGCCATCACCGCGCCGCTGTTGCCTGCCGAGACCGCGCCCATCGCCTTGCCATCGCGGACCAGCTCATTGCTCAGGCTGATGCTGTTGCGGCGTTTCGAGCGCACCGCCTCGGCGGGATGCTCGTCCATCCCGACCACCTCATCGGTATGGACGATCTCCAGATCAAGGCCGGTGATGTCGTATTTGGCCAACTCCGCCTTGAGCAGCGGCTCCGGGCCGACCAGCAGCACGCCCATGTTGTACTCGCCAGCCGCCTGCACAGCCCCCTTCACCGTCTCGACCGGGGCGTAGTCGCCGCCCATCGCGTCGAGCGCGACCCGGTTGAGCGCATCGCTGTCTGGCGCGGCGGCTCCATCGCCCCCGGCCTGCGTCTCCGTCTCCGCCACGCTCTCTGTCTCCTGCCGGTCGCTCCCGGCGAACTGGCCGCTTAGCCGATGGCGCGCTTGATGAGGTCCACCAGTTTGTTCAGGTCGAAGGGCTTCGTCACAATCGCGATCACGCCAAGCTGACGGTACTTCTCCTCTTCGTTGCGCGCCTCATGCATCGCCGTCACCACGATCACCGGGATGTGCCGCGTCTCAGGATTCATCCGCAGCAGGCGCAGCTCATCCTCGCCTTCGAGGTAGGGCATCATCAGGTCGAGCAGGATGAGGTCGGGCTTCGACTCTATGACCGCATCATAGAAACGCAGCGACTGGGTGGCTTTGCGGGTCTCGTAGCCCTCCGACTCCAGCGCCTGTTGCAGCAGGTCAGCAATCGTCACGTCGTCGTCAGCGACGAGGATCTTCTTCATCTGGACGCCCTTCAATCCCTTGCGCGTGTCCCCTCCCGGCGCCAGCGGCGACCGGCGTACTTCCGCAGCTTAGCGCTTATTGTACATCGGTTGCCCATCCGCCGTCTATCAGCAAGAGGACGGTGAGTGGCGCCACACGGCGCTTCAGGCGATGGCCGCGCGCAACGCCGCGATGCCCGCCGCCACGCCACCCGGCGCGCCATAGACCGCCGAGCCAGCCACCAGCGCGTTCGCCCCGGCTCGCGTCACCAGCGGAGCCGTCTCGGCGCTGACGCCGCCATCCACCTCCAGATCGCACGCCGCGCCATGCGAGTCGATCATTGCGCGCAGCCGCCCGATCTTGTCCACCATGCTCGCGATAAACGACTGGCCGCCAAAGCCGGGATTCACCGTCATGCAGAGCGCCAGGTCGATGTCGCCGAGCACCTCCTGCAACATGGCCAGCGGCGTCGCCGGATTGATGGCGACGCCTGCCCGCTTGCCCAGCGCGTGAATCTGCTGGACGGTGCGGTTGAGGTGCGGCGAGACCTCCTGGTGGACGATGATGATGTCGGCGCCCGCGCTGGCGAAGTCCGCCACGTAGCGCTCCGGCTCGACGATCATCAGGTGGGCTTCCAGCGGCAGCGTGGTATGGCGCCGCACAGCCTCCACCACCAGCGGCCCGACGGTGATATTCGGCACGAAGCGCCCGTCCATCACGTCGATCTGGATGCGGTCAGCGCCCGCCGCCTGGGCCTCCTCCACCTGCTGCCCCAGCCGCGCGAAATCCGCCGAGAGAATCGAGGGTACGATCAGCGCCATGCGAATTGGCCTCCCTGGTCTCCGCTTGCGGCCACTCCTCACAAGAGAACGCCGCCTGCCCACAGACTACCACAGGCGGCGGACATCAGGCCCCATCACCAATACGTCTGCTGCAATGCGGGGATGACCTCGGCGGGCGAGACAGTGCGCGACATAGGTGTGATGACCCAGTAGCGCCCGAACCGCGCGCTCTGGTAGCGCACGCCGAGGCGGTCGAGCGCGCGGGCCAGTGGCGTGGGCGCCGCGCCATCCCACGCGATGATATAGCTGGGGCGGCTGGCGCTGGCCACCACGCGGTAGGCGGCGGGGAAGCGGTTGTAGCCAGTAACCATATGCGTGTTGATATAGTCCGCCGACGCGATCCGCTGATCCGAGAGGTACATCACCACATCACCCACCCACTGATCCGCCCAGATTGCGCGGATGTGGCGCGCCTCCAGATAGTCGAGCAGGGCGGTGTCCTGCGCAGGGAAGGCGCCAGCGGGAATGACACGGTGCTGCGGCAGGAAGAACAGGTTGTATGGTGAGTCGAGCCCAACGATGGGATTGCTAAGGCTATAGGGCAGCGCATAGAGCAGCAGCAATAGGCCAAGCATGAAAGCCGCGACGCGCGGGCCGCGAAGCGTTCGGCGGAGTGGACGTATGGAAGAACCGCGCGAGAGCCAGACGACCGCATAGGCCAGCGCCAGCGCGCCAGCCGTCGTCACGGGCAGGATGTAGCGCGACTGGTCTTCGAAGGCGATGGGCGGCGCAAGCAGGCGCGAAGCGAGGTAGGCTGCCATCGTGACGCCCGCCAGCAGCAGCGGCAGCGCGACGTTCCACCGCGCCTCGTCCTGCGCATGACGCCATGACGCCAGAGGGTGGCGCAAACGCCAACCTGTCCCCCGCCAGGTGATGAACACAGTAATCAGCGTGAGATCCGCGACCAGCAGGCCCAACGATAGGCCAGCTAGCCCCCATGCGGAAAGCGGCGGATAGGGATATTGCGCGCCGATGACGACTGGGACCGTGCGCCAGAAGAACAGACCGAGGGTAATTGCTCGACGGGTCCAGATGTCAGGCGGGACATAGACGGGGATGACCGCGCCGGGAACGGTCAATCCGTGCGCATAGGTGGTGGAGAGCAGCGCTGGGTTGCCACCCGCCCAGGTTTGCGGCGAGAGCAGCATCGGCGCGGCGGCGAGCGCGCAGGCCAGCAGCGCCAGCCCGACCGTCGGCGCCACTCGTGGCAGCCCCGCGCGGATGGCGCCGCGCCAGCCCTCGCCCGCCGCCACGGCGGCCCGCCAGCGCTGGAGCGCGGCGGGGGCCAGCCAGAGCGCGGCGGTGATGACGTAGACCAGTGTGAGGGTATCGATCCACAGCCCCAGGCCGACCACCGCGCCGACCAGCGCCCACTGCCAGCGGGTCGCCCGCCCATCGCGCCAACGCTGGCGAATCACCATCATCAATAGCAGCAGCGCCGCGCCCAGGGTCAGCGTCTCGATATAGCCGCCCAGCATGCGCAGCTCGGTCACGGTGACGTAGAGCGGCGAGAGCGCCGTCACCAGCAGCGCCACCACCCGCGCCCGCTCGCCATAGAGCCGCGCCGCCAGCGCCCCTACCAGCGGCAGGTAGATGAGGTATTCGCCCAGCGTGACCGCGCGAATGACCAGCGCCGAGGGACCGAAGAAGTGGATCAGCGGGGCCATCAGGTAGGCGTCCCACGACCCCATGTAGTTCTGGCCGGGGAAGTAGACCGGGAACTGCCCGCGCAGGATGTTTTCGGCCTGGATGCCCAGCGCCGCCTCATCGGCGTCCAGCATGCCATGCGAGGCTCCGATCAGCCAGAGGCGGATGGCGAGGGCGAGGGCCAGCGCGGCCAGCGTCAGCGCGCGTGGCGAGCGAAGCAGCCGCCCTGCCAGCGCCGGCGCGCCGCCCCGCCAGCCTGCCCGCGCTGGCGCCTCCGCCGCTTGAATCCTGCCCATCCATCGCTCCCGCCGCTAGCCTGTGACGCGCTGCTCCATATCACGCCATCACTCAGGATAACGGCCCAGGTCGGGCGAGCATA
>DASVWQ010000105.1:0-4429 GCA_036393135.1 Ktedonobacterales bacterium | reverse complement strand
GCCATGCTCGTGAGCGCCGCGCCGCCAGTCAGCGCGAGGAAATACTGCTCCAGGCTGGCTTCGTAGCGTCGGACCTCAGAGGGGACGATACCCGCGCCCACCAGCAGCGCATTCAGGTCGGCGGCGCGCTCAGGCGGCGCGGCGACGAGCAATTGCCAGGCGCCGGGGGCGAGGGCCGTCTCGGTGGCGATATAGCTGGCCTGTGGCGCCCAGTCCAGGTGGGCGTCATGCAGGGTTTGCGCCGCGCGATACGCGCCGTCGGGCGTCGGGAAGTCCAGCAGGATGCCCCGGCTAGCCCGCAGCAACTCCTTCACGTCGCCCTGCGCGATCAGCGAGCCATTCTGGATGATGGCGACGCGGGTGCAGACCTGCTGGACCTCGTAGAGCAGGTGGCTGGAGAGCAACACCGTCACGCCGCGCTGGGCCAGGCGCGCGATCAGCGCCCGCACCTCGCTGATGCCCGCTGGATCGAGGCCATTGGTCGGCTCGTCCAGGACGATGAACTCTGGGTCGGTGAGCAGGGCCGCCGCGATCCCCAGCCGCTGTTTCATGCCCAGCGAATACTTGCGGTAGTCGTCGCGGGCGCGGTCGGCCAACTGCACCTGCTCCAGCGCCCACTCGATACGCGCGCGGGTCGCGGGCGAGTCGCTCAATGCAGCAAAGGTGGCGATGCCGCCGAGATTCTCGCGCGCGTTCAGATAGGGGTAGAACGTCGGCTGTTCGACCACCGCGCCGATGCGGCGCAGGGCCGTCTGGCGCCAGGCCCCCTGCGCGAAGTCCCGTCCGAAGACGCTGATCGATCCGCTGGTAGGCCAGATCAGGCCGAGCAGCATCCGCAGGGTGGTTGTCTTGCCGGAGCCATTTGGCCCCAGCAGCGCAAAGACATCGCCACGCCGGACCTCCAGCGCGAGATTCTGGACAGCTACCCGCGCGCCGAATCGCTTGGTCAGCCCCGCTGTTCGCAGGATGACCTCAGGCTGGGTGGTGGTTGGCGGCGCGTCGTGCGCCACGAGTGTCGTCATGCGCGTCCTCACTCCCTCATGCGCGCTCATCCCCGGCGGGCCAGGTCGCCTGCATGGTGTGTGCGCTGCCCTCCATCTTCAGTATAGGGGTGGTCGGCTGCCGTGGTCAACCACGAGCGGCCAGTCAGCGTTGGCGCGGCGCATGGGTAGGGTAGAATCGAGGCCGGTGGAGGGTTTTCTCCGTCGGCGAGGTTGAACCGTTATACTGGTGGCGCATGGCGCCGCGGTTTGCGCCGGGCGGATGATGCGACGGAATCATCGCTCACCGTCCGGCTGGCGGACGAAGGTGTTATGATTGCGCTGTAGTTTTTCATCCGCATAGTGTCTCTGCGCGGACGCGCGTCGCCACCGAGGCTGCGCGGGCGCATTCAGGAGGGAAGCCAAGGTGAGCGTGGACATCTCACAGTTGGCCGCACGGCTGGATCCGGAGCGTCGTGAGGCGATCAAGGCCCAGTACGAGGAGCGCGAGACGAATCCAACCGCCGCGTTCCTGCTCTGCTTCTTTCTGGGGTCGGCTGGCGCGCACCGCTTCTATCTGAAGGAGTGGCGGGTTGGCCTTGCCCATCTGGCGCTTTTTGTGGTCGGCGCCATCGCGTTGATCTGGGGTCTGACCCAGACCTTGCCACTGACCAGCCAGCTCGCGTCGCATCCCGCCGGGGCCGCGCTCGATACGCTGGGCGTCTTGCTGCTGCTGGCCGCGCTGATCTGGGAGATCGTGGACCTGGGGCGCATCGACCACGAGGTCTACCAGCGCAACCTGCTGCTGGCGGAGGGCATCATCGCGGGCAACCTACTGGATGACCACTCTGGCGTGGATGCCGCGCTCCAGCGCGCCGAGGCCACAACGCATGGCGGGCAGGCGGCAGGCGCAGCGGCGGTGGGCGCGGCGGGCGTCATCACAGCGCACGAGGTCGCCGACGCGCGGGCGCTGGCCGAGGAGCACGGCGGCGCGGGCATCGCCTATTCGGAGATCTCGACCTTCGATGTGAGCGCCGATCCCAATGCGGCGCGCGAGGCCGCCATCGATGCGCGGCACGAGTCCTGGGCGGACACGACCACCACGCACGGCGTGATTCCCCCCACCACGCCCGACGCCGCGCCGACGCCCTACACGGATACGACCATCCATACGCATACCGAGGCTGGCCCGCGTGTCACCGACAGCTACGAGGTAGATCGCACGCCAGAGGCGCCAACTGGCGAGATGGCAGGGCTGGGCGCCGCCGGATTGGGCGGCGCAGCGCTGGGGGCCGAGGCGCTGGGCGCGGCCCACGCTTCAGCCTTCGATGAGCCGACGCAGCCGGACCTCAACCCGGTCTTTCCGACAGACGGGCCGCCCAGCGCCGATGACTACGCAGCGCTGCCTCTGAGCGACGCGCGTGACTACGCGAGCGAAGACCTCGGCGACGTGACCGACGCGAGCATGCCTGCTGTGGTCCCGCCCGCCGCCGACATCGCCTACCACAACGCGGCCCCCGCCTGGGTGGATCTGCCCGACGAGCAGTTCACGCCGCTGACCCAGGAGACGCCAGAGCGGCCGCTCATCCTGACGCCAGAAGAGCCACAGGCCGATACCTGGCAGTATCCGCCGGAGCCAGTGACACAGCCCGCGTGGCCAGCGCCTGCGAGTGTCGAGCCGGCCCCGGAGGCGTATGTGCCACCCGCGCCGTCGGTCTTTAGCGCGCCAGTCGCGCCGCCCGCCGAGCCGCCCTCGCCATGGGATCAGCCGACTGTGACGCAGCCGCAGCCAACTCAGGGCAACGCGCTGGCCGAAGCCGCGGGCGCCGCTGGAGCGGTCGGCGCGGGCGCGCTGGCGGCGGACGCTATCGCGCACTACGAGCCGACGCCAGAGCCTGTCGCCGCCTCGGAGCCTGCGCCGCAGCCGGTCGCGCCGGAGCCACCCAAGCCCCGCCGCATCCGGGTGAAGCGCGAGGCGGTGCTGGACGGCAAGGTGGTCGGCGAGATGGTCGTGCTGGCCGACGTGCTGCCCGGCGAGACGCCCCAGCAGGCTTTCGACCGGGTGCAGGCCGAGATGGCCCACTACTCGCCGGAGCAGATCGCGCGGGCCGCCAATCTCTCGCCCGACGACGATGTGCAGGTGCGCCAGAGCGAGTCGGGTCAGGAGGGCTGATCGCCGTCGGCGAATATTCCCCGGCGACCGCATTGGCGGTTGCGTGGGCTGGGAGCGCGTCACGGGGCGACCTGTGGCGCGCTCCTTCCATTGTCATACGCCGCCCGCCGTGTTTGACTGGCTCGCCGTCCGCGCCCTATGCTGCAATCAGACTGATCTCAGATGAGCGGCGTCGAGAATGTTCGATGTCCGCTGAAAGGACTAATCCTCAACGTGAGCGCACTCGATATCGCACTCCTTCTGCTGCGCGTGGTGGCTGGTCTGACGCTGGCTGCTCATGGCGCGCAAAAACTCTTTGGATGGTTCGGCGGGGCCGGACTGAAGCGCATCTTGCGCGGATTCGCGGCGCAGGGCCTGCGGCCAGCGTGGCTCTGGGTCACGTTTGCGCTGCTGGGCGAGATTGGCGGCGGGCTCTCGCTGGTCTTCGGCTTCCTGACACCGCTAGGCGCGGCGGGCGCGTTTGGCGCGATGCTCATGGCGACCTCCACCCATTGGAAGAAGGGCTTCTTCAATAGCAAGGGTGGTCTGGAATATCCGCTGTTGCTGATGGTGGTGGCGCTGGCGCTGGGCATCGCTGGCCCCGGCGGCCTCGCGATTGACACGCTGCTGGGCATCGCGCGGATCGAGGTCCCGCTCTTTGCGGCGCTGGCGCTCGGCGCGCTGGTCGTGGTCGTCGTGGGCATCGTCATCCGCCGCCCAGCCGCGCCAGCCGTGGCGACGTCAGCCGAGCCCACCATGCGCGCGTCCTAGCATGGAAGCAGGCGGGCAGCCTCAGTTACCCGCCTGCTTCCATGACCTACGCGCCGGGCAGCCCCGCCGCGCGGGCCAGCGCCTCCAGCCGGGGAGCGATGGTCTCGCGCGGCCCCTGCGGCAGCGAGAGCAGCGGCTCATCCAGCCCCAGCGCGACCCACTCGCGCAGGCGCGCGGCGATCTCTTCCGCCGGGCCGATCAGCGCGGTGGCGTCGAGCAGGCGCGAGCTGACGGCGGCCAGCGCGGCCTGCTGCCCCGACTCCCAGCCCTTCTTCACCGCCGCCACCTCCTCGGCGAAGCCGTGGGTGGCCAGCATGTCAGCATAGAACGTCCCCATCCGCCCGATGTAGAAGGCGATCGGGCCAGCGGCGCGTTTCACCGCCGCCGCGCGCTCGCTCTCGTCCAGCAACACCTCAGTCGTAATGTAGGCGGCGATCTTCACTGATCCCGCCGTGCGGCCAGCGGCGGCGGAGCCTGCGTCCAGCGCGCGGCGCATCTCCGGGTAGGCGTGGGCGGGCCAGTAGGT
>DASVWQ010000104.1:0-8240 GCA_036393135.1 Ktedonobacterales bacterium | reverse complement strand
CCGGAAGAGGAACGAAGTCACGACGCCGAAGTTGCCGCCGCCGCCGCGTACCGCCCAGAAGAGATCGGCGTTCTGGTCAGCGCTGGCGGTCACGTAGCCGCCATCAGCCAACACCATATCCACGCTGAGCAGGTTGTCCAGGCTCAGGCCGTGCTTCCGCGACAGATAGCCGATGCCGCCGCCGAGGGTTAGCCCACCGACTCCCGTGGACGAGACAAAGCCACTGGGCGTGGCCAGCCCAAAGGGATGCGTAGCATGGTCCACCATGCCCCACGTACAGCCGCCCTCCACCCGCACTGTGCGCGCGTCGGGGTCCACCCGAATGCCGCGCATGCCAGAGAGATCGATCACCAGCCCATCGTCACACACACCCAGCCCCGGCCCGCTGTGGCCCCCACCGCGCACCGCGATGGTGAGCTGATGCTCGCGGGCAAAGTTGACCGCGCTCATCACATCCGCAGCATCCACACAGCGCACGATCAGGCGAGGGCGTCGGTCGATCATGCCATTGTAGACCGCGCGGGCCTTGTCATAGCCGTCGTCGCCCGCGCTGATCACCTCGCCGCGTGTCCGCACCTTGAGGTCCGCAATCGCCTGCTCGTCCAGCGCAGCGCCACTCACATCAGTCGCCATTCGCTCCTCCGTTCGCTTTCCTGGCCTGCCCCGCGCGCCAGATCGACACTGGCTCGCGCATGCTCCTCGGGGAAGGCTGGGCATACCATAGCAGACGCGGCGTTAGCAAAGCGTTTGGCAGTGGGCGATTGGCGAGCGGCGGCGCGTTATGGCGGAGTGAGTAGCAGTCGGGCGGACTGCGCGTCGGGGGTGTCAAATCCTTCGGTGAGCTGGGCGTAACTGTCGCTCAGCGCGAGGCGCGCGTCGTCGCCAGCCTCCGGGCCGAACAGTCGGTAGCGCGTGAGATGGGCGCGTAACTCCAGCGCGCGGGCGCCTTGCGCGCGGGCGATGTCAGCGGCGCGCGTTACCGCCGCCTCCACATCGCGCCGATCGTGGCCAGCGGCGAATTTCAGCTCGGCGCGCAGGCGGTGTAGCTCAGCGTCCCACCAGCGTTCGTTCGTCTGGCGCGCGTGGATCAGCGCGGCCTCGATGGCCCCCAACCCCTCGTCCAGTCGGCGCGCCTGGCCATAGACACTGGCGAGCAGCGCAAGGTAGTAACTCAGGCGCAGTCTCGCTCCCGACGCCTCGAAGGAGCTGATGGCCCTTGCCAGCGCCGCGATGCGCGTGTCGTCGGGCTGAGCGCGAGCCTCAGCGTAGCGCGCCAGAATCGCCGCCCAGGACTGATAATAGGGCGCGCGGAACTCGGTGGCGAGCGCGAGGGCATTCTCGGCGTCAGCCAACGCAGTCGCGGGGTCCGCGCTGAACTGGCTGAGCGTCGCGCCATAGGTGGCGGCGAGCGCCTGGTTGAATGGCTCATGGAGTTGCTCGGCGATGGCGATGGCCTCACGCGCGCTGTCAGTGGCCTGCTCGGCGTAGCCCAGGCCCCACAGCGCATGGGCGCGCCAGGCTCGCGCATGCACGACCGCATTCCAGCCTTGCGTCTCCTGCACATGCCGCGCCTGCCCCATGTCGCCCGCCGAGAGGAGTGTGCGCTCGAAGGCGTCGCTGGCTTCGGCGTAATGGCCCAGGTGCAGCCGCGCGCCCGCCAGCATCATATCAGCCAGCGGCGGCGTGATCCCCTGGATGCGGTCATAGAGGGTGTGCAGCTCCTCCGCCACCAGCAACACGCGCTCCAGCCGGGCCTGCACCACCAGCAGTGATTGCAGCCCATAGAGCGCCTCGGCGCGCTGCTGGTCGTCGCCCACCGTGTCGCAGAGCGCCAGGATGCGGTCTACCACACGCTCCAGTTCCGGCGCCGTCCAGCCGAGCGTAATGCGGTACTGGGGCGCCAGCGCCAGCAGCAGGTGTAGCTCGCGGGCGTCACGCGCCGCGCCGCCGGGCGCCCGCTCCAGCAGCGCGAGGCCATGCCGCAGCAGATGAGCGGCGTCGTCATACGCAAAGACGCGCTGCGCCACCAGCGCCGCCCGGTGATAGTAGGGGATTGCGCGATCGATGGCGCCGCCCTGCTCATAGTGCGCGGCGATCTGGCCGCTGATCGCGTCGAGGTCATCGGCCCGCAGCGCCTCCAGCGCCTGCGCGACCCGCCGCCGCCAGAGCCGCCGCTGGGGCGCGCTGATCTCGGCATAGGCGACCTCGCGCAGCTTGTCGTGGGTGAAGTCGTAGTTCACGGCGCCGTGCTCGCGGACGATGCGCCGCTGCCACAGTTCATCCAGCGCGCTCACGATGTGGTCTTCGCTCGCCTGGCTGACGTGGGCAAGGATATCGACGCTGAACTCGCGGCCAATCACGGCGGCCAGCCCCGCCATCTCGCGGGCGGGCGGTGAGAGCCGCGCCAGGCGGCTGCTGATCGCCGCGCGCACGCCCGGCGGCAGCGACGTGGCGCCTGGCGGCTGGAGCAGCGCGTCCAGGTCGGTCGCCGTGGGGCGCGCGGGCAGGCTGTCCAGCCCGGCGCGCACCGTTTCGATGATGAAGAGTGGATTGCCCTCGGTCTCGCCAAAGAGGCGCAGCGCGGTGATGTCATCCAGCTCGCGCTCGATCATGCGCGCCGCCAGGCGGGCGCTCTCCGCCGCGTCGAGCGGGCGCAGCGTCAGCTCCGTCACGGCGACCGCGCGCCGCGCATGCTGGAGCAGGGCATGCAGCGGATGCTCCGGCGGCGACTCCTCCGCCCGCGCGGCGCCGACCAGCAGGAGGCGCGCTCGCGGATCATACCGCAGCAGGAAGTGCAGCCATTCCAGCGTCTCCTGATCGCACCACTGCAAGTCATCCATCACCAACAGCAGCGGCTGCGGGGCGGCCAGCGTCGCCAGCGCGAGCGCCTGGAAGAACCGCTGGCGCTGGCCATACTCCGTCAGCGGCTCATAGCGCGGCAGATCGGGACGCTCAGCCAGCAGCTCTGGCAGCAGGCGCGCAACCTCGCCGAGCCAGACGGGCTTCAGCCTGCGGAGATGCGGGCGCAGGCCGGGACTGCGCAGCCACTCGATGACGGGGGCGAACGAGAGCTGGCCCTCGGCGGCGTAGGAGCGCGCGGTCGCGGTGGCGCCGCCCTGCGCACTGACCCAGCGTGTCATCTCCTCGGCCAGCCGCGACTTGCCGATGCCCGCCTCGCCCGTGATGAGCGCGAAGCCCGGCCCACCCGCCTCCACCGCCCGCCACGCCTGATGCAGCGCCGCCCACTCGCGCTCGCGTCCGATCAGCGATGGCGGCAGGGCGAGCGGCTGATGGCCAGCCAGCGCGCCTTTCACTGGCGACCGCGCGTTAGCATGAGCCAGCGTGGGCGTCGCGCGCAACAGCCGCTGGTGCAGTTCCACCGTCGCCGGGCCTGGACTGGCGCCCAACGCCTGCCGGAGCGCGCTGGCGCAGGCCTGGAACGCCTGCAACTCGCCGACGCGATCACCGCTGTGCGCGAGCAGGCGCATCAGCGCGCGATAGGCCTCCTCGCGCAGAGGATCGCAGCGAATGAGCTGGCGGGCGCAGCGGATGGCCAACTCGGTGTCACCCTCCGCCTCATAGTACGCGACCAGCCAGCCCAGCGCCTGCGTAAACCGCTCGTGCAGGCGTTCCCGCTCCGGCGCCACCCACTCATCATAGCAGGCGGGCAGCAATTCACCCTGATAGAGTTCCAGCAGGCGGCTGCCAACAGCGCGCATACGCTCTGCGCTCGCGTTTGCTCGCTCCTCCACGGCGTCACAGGCGCGCGTCATCTCATCCACGTCGAGCCGCAGGTCCACCTCGCGGCGCCAGCCGATGCTTTGGCCGTCAATCGCCAGCAGGGCGCACAGATTGGGCGCGGCG
The DNA here is from genome assembly GCA_036393135.1 of Ktedonobacterales bacterium. Classification (GTDB taxonomy): domain Bacteria; phylum Chloroflexota; class Ktedonobacteria; order Ktedonobacterales; family JADMIN01; genus JAKAIY01. The sequence continues at coordinate 4,376 of DASVWQ010000104.1, read as the reverse complement.
CGCCGCGCGGCATGCAGGAGCTGGCGCAGGTTGTTGCGAGCCTGCGCCTCGCTGGAGTTGGGCCAGAAGAGAAAGGCGAGGCGCTGGCGGCGTTGGGGCGTGTCGCGGCGCAGCGCCAGATACGCGACGAGCGACTGGAGGCGCGGGGCGTCAACGCCCTCCACCAGCGCGCCATCGTAGGTGAGGCGGAAGTCGCCGAGCAGTTGTAGATGGACCACCCCTGGCATCGCCGCAATCTCCGGCGCGTGGCGAGGCCAACCAGCGGCGCCGACCAGCAGGGGGCAGCCGGTTCGCCGGGTAGGGCGCGCCACACAGTCGCGTTGTAGCCAGTCAGCGCGGTCCTGTCATGCGCAAAAATACGTAGCAGTCGGCAGGTTATCCGGCGTGGCCCCCATACGTGCGCCCGCGCTGGGTGGGGATGTGGCGATGGTCGAGGAGGGCCAGCGCCCAGGTCTGGCGCGCCAGCGGGTCCATCGTGCGCAGCAGCGCGGCCCAGACCGCCTCCCAGACGCCGCTGGCCTCCCAACGCACGAAGCGCCGCCAGCATGTCACCGGGTCGCCATAGGCGGGCGGCAGATCATGCCAGCGGCAGCCATTGCGCAGCACATAGAGGACTCCTTCGAGGGTGCGACGGTCCTGCGCGCGGGGGCGGCCAGTCGTGGCGGGCGCGGGCAGCAGCGGCTCGATCTCGGCCCACTGCGCATCGGTCAGCGCGATGGCCAGCGCCGTCCGCTCACGCCGCCGGATGACATCCGCTGTGGCCACCCACAACTCGATCAGGCTGCGATAGGAGTCATCGTAGTGCTCGACCCGCGCGACCTCCAGCAGGTCGGCCTCGCCTGGCATGATGGTCGCCTCGCGCCAGCGCTCGCCCGCGAAGGCGCGCAGCGCATCCAGGTCGCGCCAGACCGAGACGACCGCGAACTCATCGGGCCGCCGCGCCGTCGGCTCGCCAATCCGGGCGGCCAGGCATCCCTCCTGCGCCCGCATAATCGGCAGGCTGACTGTCTCGCAAAGGCGCACGAACGCCGCGCGCTTACCGGGCCGAAGCCGCGCGCGAAAGACGCGAATAATCATGCAGAGCGCCCTCCTCGCGTCGTCGCGCTCAGTCGAAGAGCGTGAAACTGCTGCGGAGCATGCTCTGATTATAGAGACTCCAGGCGGCGGCGGGCGTCTCGCTGGCCCAGTCCACGCGCTGCGCCGTGACGGACTCGACGACGGCCACGCCATACCAGTCGGTGATGATGTTGGCGTATTCGTCCTGGATCGGCCCCTCGACCAGCGCCGTCGCCTCGCGCAGCGTCACGCCGCTGGCCCAGAGCGCGCGGAACGTCTGGTAGCAGACGCTTTTCACCAGCGCATAGGCCGCCGCGATCTGGGTGTCGGCGCTGGGGACCACCCCGCCGACGATGATGGTGATCGTCGCTGTCTCCTTCGCCGCGTCATAGGTCGCCGTGATCTGCGTGACCTGCGTGACCCGCGCGGCCAGCGCCCGCCGCACGCTCGCCGCGAGTTGTCCCGCTGGCCCTGGCTCGGTGGTCGGCGTGGCCGTGGCGCTGGCGAGATGCGTCGGCGCGGCGGCTGCGCAGCCGGCCAGCAGAAGCGCAGCCAGCGTGGCCAGTGAGAGCCAGCGCGCCAGGCGCATTGGCAGGTGTCGCGGCATAGCGCATCTCTCCTCGCTCGCGCCAACATTCTCCATAGCGTGACGCCAGGTGTCGCGATTGGCGCCTGCTGGAAAACCTACCATCGCCCCACATCAGGGTCAATCGCTCATTGCAAAACTCTGGCGATCTCTGCCGCGCTCCGTTGTGTCTGCGCTGTGACGCCGCGCCCTGGCTGAGTGACTGGTATGTGAGCCGCGCGCCGCACAGTCTCTACAAACGAGGCATGTGCTGAAAGCGGGGCGATGCTATGTCGTACAAGGTTCAGGCGCAGTTCAGTCTGTTCGTGATGGCGATGTTTGTCGCGCTCACGTCTCTCGCCTGTGGCGCGGGACTTGCGCTCGGTGTGCTACGGTTTCCGCTGGCCTTTCTCCAGGGTTCATCATTCAGTGACTACCTGATTCCCGGTCTGGTGATGGCGCTTGTGGTGGGTGGGAGCGCGCTGCTGGCGGCGGCGGCGCTGCTCACGGGAAGTCGCGCGGCGATTGGCTTCGCGGCGCTGGCGGGGCTGCTGCTACTGGCCTTCGAGGTCGCTGAAATCACGCTCATCGACCATAACACGGGTGGATGGCTGCCGCTGGTTGTGGCGCTCCAGTCCGCCTACTCCACACTCGGCCTGCTGATGGTTGGGCTGGCGATCTATCTCGGCTGGCCTGCGCGCTCGCCGCACTCCGCACGCCTGCGCCAGGCCAGCCTGGGTTGATGGCGGCGCCGCGCGGACTGGCGCCAGGAGGCGACGCGATGAACACGCGGCGGACGGCCTTCGATGTCCATGTTCCCTTTCAGCGCATCCGGCACGGCTGGCTGGCCCAATCGGCGCGACGGGGCATCTACACACTTGCCATCGGCAAAGAGGGGTACCCGTTCGTCTTTGAGCGCGTGGCGGAGGGAGACGAGCGGCCCTATCCCGCCAGTTCGAATCTCTACGTTCACATCCCGTTCTGCCGGAGCCTTTGCGCGCACTGCCCCTACAACAAGATCGTCTTTCGCGAGGCAAGCTATCGCGGCTATACCGTGGCCATCGAGCGCGAGTTGGCGCAATACCTCGCGCGCCCCGATGTCCCGCCGATTGAGACGCTCTATTTCGGCGGCGGCACGCCCAGCATGACGCCTGATCTGATCGAGCGGATCATCACGCTCGCGTGCGGCCATTTCGCCGAGGGAGTCGAGATCGGGGTCGAGGTCCATCCGCGCGACGCTACAGCCGAGGGGCTGGCGCGGCTGCGCGCGGCAGGCGTGGACCGCATCAGCCTGGGCATCGAGACGTTTCAGGAAGAGCTGCTGCGCTTGCTGGGACGTGACTACACGCGCGAGGAGGCCGAGCAGGCCATCCAGAACGCGCGGCAGGCCGGGTTCGCCTGCGTAGATGTCAACCTGATCTACGGCATTCCGGGGCAGCGGCGCGAGCATGCGCTGGCCGACGTGAACCGATGTATCGCGCTGGGCGTGGACCATCTCTCCGCCTATCCACTCATCACCTTCGAGCACACCCACCTGGGCAGGCTCGTCGCGGCGGGCAAGCTGCGCGAGTACGGCGACCGCGAGCGCGCGCGGACCCAGCGCGAGATCGCACGCGCCTGCCTGAGCCAGGGCTTCACGCGCACATCCGTTTGGAGCTTCACCAAGGCGGGCGGGTCGGCCTATACGACGGTGACACGCGAGAGTTATGTTGGTTTCGGCGCGGGCGCTGGCTCCAAGGTGGATGGCGAGTTCTGGTTCAATACCTTCTCCGTCGCCGAGTACAACAAGCTCGCACAGCCCCGGCCCGCCATCCGGCTGCGGACGAGCGAGAAGTTTCGGCGGGTCCACTGGCTCTACTGGCAGATCTACCGGACGCGGATTGACGCCGACCAGTACACGGCGCTCTATCACCGCGACCTGCGGGCGGACTTCCGGCTCATCATGGGCGTCATGTGGCTGCTGGGCTGGACCCAGCGCGCTGGCCCCATCACCATCTTCACCGATCGCGGCGCCCGCTGGTCGCATCGCTTCCAGATGCTTTTCTCGCTGACCTTCATCGATGAGATCTGGGCGCGATGTCAGCAAGACCCCTGGCCAGAGCGCATCATCCTCGCCTGAACGCGCGCATCACCCGATGGCCCTGAATCTGCTATTCCACCCAGAAAGCCGCATCTTCGCGGCTGTCCGCAGGAGGAAGATCGGCAGAAGGGCGTACACATGATGCCAGGAGAAGCCGCAGCGAATGGCGGCGATGAGGAGCGAACGCCACCGGGCCAGGACGGCTGCGACCTGGGTCTGGTACTCTCGTCCATCTCGCATGAGATCAGGAATCCGCTGGCGAGCCTCAAGCTCAACGCCCAGATGATCGCGCGGGCCATCGCGCGGGGACGGGCGCCGCGCGAGGAGTCGGGGCGTCTGCTGTTGCGGGCGGTGGAGCAGCTCGACCAGATTGCCGCCACGCTGAGCGAGACCGCCTACATTGAGAGCGACCGTCTCACGTTGACCGTCCGCCCGCTGGATGTGGTCGCGCTGGCGCGGGCCAGCGCCGCCGAGGCCGAGGCCACCTGGAGCCGCCCCATCACGCTGGAGGCGCCGGGCAAACCCATCACCGCGCTGGGCGACGCCGCGCGGGTCAGCGAGATCATCGCGCGGCTGCTCGCCAACGCCGCCACCCACACTCCCGCCGAGCGCACGATCACCCTGGCTGTGCGCCAGACACAGGGCTGGGCGCGCGTCGAGGCGCGCGACGATGGC
>DASVWQ010000103.1:0-6009 GCA_036393135.1 Ktedonobacterales bacterium | reverse complement strand
CCGACGCCCCCCGCTAGAATGGGTATTGGCATGAGGATGTCGGCAAGGACGACCAGCGCCATATTCATGCCCGCGCCGCGAACGCGCAACTGCCGGTAGCCGATGAACAGGGTCTCGCCAATCCCGACGGCGATCAGCGCGACGCTGGCGACGGGCGCGGTGTGGGCTGGAATCAGCATGATGAGCGCCCAGGCGACCCCCAGCAGAAAGCCGAATGCTGATGCGAAGGCGCGTGCGCGCATGACGGGATTGCTGAGGATCGGCCAGGGATGCAGCGACATGGCGACAAAGACGAGACCCGCCAACGCCGCCGAGGCCCCAGCCAGAGTCTGAAAGAACGGCTGCCACTGCTGAACCATGATCGGATCTGTCATAGTCGTTCTCACATGTGGACCACTCAGCCTCGCCACCTCACATGCGACAGCCCGCGCCCGAGAGGCCGACAGAGAGCGCGACAATTCAGTTCAAGCGCGCGGTGGTGTGAACCATTTCTTGATCGCAGGTATCGAGCAGGACGGGGTTGCGTGTCGTCAGTGGCTCGTCGGCGCGTGGGCGGACAGGCGCTCGCCGCAGCGCCCGCGCCACACCCGCGCGTGAAAGCGGCTCGCCACGCGCCGCCAGCAGCAGCGTCAGCGCAATCAGCGCGAGATCGAGCGCCGCGACGAGACCCAGCGCGCCCAGCAGCAGCGGTGAGCGCGCCTGCTGGGATGACGGCGCGGCGGCTGGTTCGTGGCGGGCCTGCGCAGTGGCCCAGGTGGCATAGGGCGCGACGCCCTGGAACTGTGGGTAGGCCTTCAGTAGCGCCGCCAACTCGTGCGCGGCGCGACCCCAGTGTCCTGGCGAGGTCGCCGCATAGTCAGCGAATGCCTGCTCCCATGCCCGCTCGAAGGCGCCTGGACGCGCGCTAACCCCCGCCGCCGCCAGCAGGCGTTGCGCGCTTGCGCTGGAGCGCAGGAAGGCGGTCATCCCCTGGTTGTCAGGGCCGCCGAAGCTGACCACGCCGACGATGCGCCCGCTGGCGTCGAGCGCCGGGCCGCCGCTGTCGCCATGCTCGATATTGCCGCCGACCTGGATCAACTCCGCGCCATCGCTGGCCGTCTTGATCGCGCTGACGCTGGCCAGGTTGAAGGAGGGCGTGAGCAGGTTGGTAGGGTCATTGTTGGTGTCGCCATTGGCGGGGAAGCCGATGACGGTAAGCGTATCGAGCGCCTGCGTGTTCGCGGAGTCGCCAAGCTGGATGCTGGGAGTGTCGGTGGCGTCCACATGGAGCAGAGCGAGATCGTCGTGGGCGAGGTCGCTGCTGGCAAGCGTGGTGGCCTCCAGATGTGGGACGCCCATCAGCGCGGCGCGCAGGTCGGGTGTGGGGACAGCGGGCGTGGGCAGTGCGCCGCTGTACCAGGTATTGCGCCAGACCCACGTCTTCGGCGCTGTGAAGGTCGTGGTGTAGGTGACGCCGGAGGATTGCAGGAAACCGTTGGCGATGTCGGCGGGCGCCACGACCGGGCCATAACTATAGCAGGGTGAGGCGTCGAGCGCGCGAGCGATGTCGGCCTCGGCGGCGGGGTCGGCGAGGAACTGCTGCTCCAGCGTCGCGTGATCCACAGTAATCAGGTGGTCGGCGGTGAGGATGTCGCCATTCGCGCTAACGAACGCGCCCGTGCCAAGCGCGCCTTCGGGATAGCCAGCGGCGCTCTCCGGCAAGGTAATCGTTTTGCCACAGACGTTCATGGTGATGTGGCTCTGGTAGATCGTCGAGATGCGCATGACGGCGGGCGCGGCCACATCTACCGCCCGCACCACCGCATCGCTCAGCCTGCCCCCAGGCGCGCGTGTCTCGCCGCCCAGCGGCCCCTGCGCATGCGCGACTCCCGCCAGGCTGCTGCACAGCGCCAGCGCGAGGGCTGCGGTGAATGCGAGAAGTCCGCGGGCGCGGCGGCGCTGTGGCGCATGGCGCGTGGCGAGTGGGCGTTTCCTCACGGCGGATACCTCGGTGGCAAGCGCGTCCTGTGGGGTTGGTGGCTGCTGGTCACGCTGAGAGCGCGTGCAGCGGATTATACCAGAGGACCGGCGGTAAGGAAAGGTGGTAGCCCACGAGTCTTTGCGTCTGCGCGTCAGACACGAAGCCGCCCCGTCCACAGCGCGGTGTTTGGCGGGGACGGGGCGGCAGTTGGATGAACGGACGCTAGCGCCGCGACTTCTCGAAGCAGGAGCTGCAATACACCGGCTTGTCGGTCTTGGGGATGAACGGCACCTCCGCCTCGCCGCCACACTCGGCGCAGACGGTCTTGAACATCTCACGCTGCGGTCGCTCGCCACTCGTGCGCGCTTGCGCCATTGACGCCCGTCTGGCTGCCCGACAGTCTGGGCAGCGACCCGGTTCGTTCATCAGCCCCTTGAGCTGATAAAACTCCTGTTCGCCTGCGCTGAACACGAAATCCTGACCGCACTCGCGGCACCGTAGCGTCTTGTCTTCGTACATGATTCGTGTGGCCTCCTCATGCGTCCCCGGGCGGCGACTTCGCCGTCAGCGGGACGCCCTCCGCCCTGGATGATCGCGCTGGTCGGCTGGAGAACCGGCCAGCTTGCCGTCGGCAGCCATCGCTCGTCACTGGAACGAGATGGAGTGCTTGCAAGCGGCATGCTTGTGAAATATGACGCTAGGATACACTATTCTGCCGACGTTTTACAAGACTGATTTGTGATTCATGTCACAGATTGTGTCGTGTGCGTGAAATGCGGCCTTCATCCGGGCGCCGCACAGGCGTCTCAGGATGGCGGTGTGCGTCGGGCGCCGCAGATGTTGGCGACCGGCATAGCACAGCAGGACCCTGTGCTATGCCGGTCGCAAAGCGCGCCTGAGCGGGTTGGGCTAGGCGTCGTAATACAGCGCGAACTCCAGCGGTGTCGGGCGCAGACGCACCTCGGCGGCCTGCTCACGCTTCATCTCGATGTACTTCTGGAGCAAATCGCTGGTGAAGACTTCGCCTGTCAGCAGGAACTCGTGGTCAGTCTCCAGCGCGTCGAGCGACTCATCCAGCGAGCCAGGCACCGAGCGGATCTCGCACTTCTCCGCGTCGTTCATCTCATAGATGTTGCGGTCCAGCGGGCCGTACCCGTGCTGCTCCGGCAGGATGCCACGCTTGATGCCGTCGAGGCCAGCCATCAGCATCGCCGAGAAGGTGAGATAGGGGTTCGCGGTGGGGTCCGGCGGGCGGAACTCGATGCGCTTCGCCTTCGGATTTTCGTTGTACATCGGGACGCGCACGGCGGCGGAGCGATTGCGCTGCGAGTAGACGAGGTTCACGGGCGCCTCGTAACCCGGCACCAGACGGCGGTAGCTATTCGTGCTGGGCGCGCCGAAGGCGAGGATCGAGGGCGCGTGGGTCAACAGGCCGCCGATGAACATGCGCGCTAGCTCCGAGAGGCCCGCATAGCCCTGCGCGTCGTAGAACAGCGGCTTCTCGTCGCGCCACAGGCTGACGTGGACGTGCATGCCGGAGCCGTTGTCGCCGAAGATCGGCTTGGGCATGAAGGTGACGGTCTTGCCCGCGCGACGCGCCACGTTCTTGACGATGTACTTGTACATCAGCACGCGGTCGGCCATCGTCGTGAGCGTATCGAACCGCATGTCGATCTCGGCCTGGCCAGCGGTCGCCACCTCGTGATGCTGCGCTTCGACCGCGATGCCGCACTCCTCCATCGTCAGCGCCATCTCGGCGCGCAGGTCTTGCTGCGTGTCATTTGGCGCGACGGGGAAATAGCCTTCCTTCGCGCGCATGCGATGGCCGAGGTTCGGACGGTCGGACGTGCCGGCGCGACCAGAGTTCCAGTGGCCCTCCTCGCTGTCCACGAAGGCGGATTGCTCATTGGTCGTCGAGCGGTAGCGCACTTCGTCGAAGATGAAGAACTCGGCTTCGGGGCCGAAGTACGCGGTGTCCGCGATGCCAGTGGAGCGCAGGTACGCCTCGGCCTTGTGCGCGATGTGGCGCGGGTCGCGGCTGTACAGCTCGCCGCCGGGCTGGGCGACGTTGCAGATGAGGCTCAGGGTCGGCACGGCGGTGAATGGATCGAGGAAGGCGGTTTCGGGGTCGGGCATCAGCAGCATATCGCTCTCATTGATCTGCTGGAACCCACGGATGCTGGAGCCGTCGAAGCCAATGCCGTCAGAGAAGTTCGAGAGGGAGAAGGCGCTCATGGGAACACTGAAATGCTGCCAGGAACCGGGGACATCGGTAAACTTCACGTCTACCATACGAACGCCGTTTTCTTTGGCGAACCGCATCACGTCTTCGGGCGTCTTAGCCATGCGTCTGATAACCTGCTTTCGCTCACTGTTCCGGCGACGTGACGGCTGCGGACTGTCAGCGCGCCGAATCCTGCTCGCAACTGGTGGACCTGTGTCGCGTGGGAGAGCGGAGCCTCGTCGCTCGCGCTCACCATTCATGTGGCATAACGCACAGCGATGTACACGTAACCACGGTGACGGGAGCAGTGTACGCCACCTGTCGCGGGCTGGAAACTGACAAAACCACCAGAGACACGGCGATTCCTATGTGCAAAGCGCACAAACCGCCAGCTACTTGTAGCTGTTCCGTCGGCGGGGTACGATACCTTGCGCGGCGCACGAGCGCGTCGCCCGCGCGCGATGATCGCCCCGACAAGAGGAATGAGCTATGTCCACCGACGACGTTACCCAGCCCTGGTTCCCCACCGCCGAGACGACGACCTGGCCGCCTGACCCACCTACCACCGCGTCGCGGTATCCCGCTCGCTCGCCACGCCGCTTTGTGGCGGGCTGGGGCTGCCTTGGCGTGGCGCTGGGTTTTCTGGCCGGAGTGATCGTCACTGCGCTGCTGGCCCTCGCGCTCTTCGCCGCCCCGCCCGCGCCCGCCGCCAGCGGCTCCGCCGGGGCCGCCGCGCTGAAGGTGACGCTGACCGACACGCTGCTGACGAAGCAACTGGTGGACGCTCAGCGTGCCGCGACGGGTGGCGTCCTCGCGCAGCCGCGCGTCCACGTCCAGGCGGATGGCAGGATCGTCATCTCTGGCGTTCTGCAGGGCAGTGGCGCATTCACTGGCGCCACGGCGACGGTGGTGGCGCGCCCCTACGTCAGCCAGGGCAGGCTCGCGGTCACGCTGACTAACGCGACGATTGGCGGCTTCCCTGTCCCGCTTGCGGCTGTCAGCGCCGTGCGCGACCAGATGAACCAGCAACTCGCACGGGCGAGCCGCTTCAACGTGGGCGCGGGCGAGAGCCTGGTGGTGAGTCGCGTCACCTTTAGCGATGGCGCGCTGACGCTGGTCTACGCCGCCGCGTGAGCATGCGGTGAGCGCCTCAGCGCCAGTAGAGGTGGGCGAGGCGCTTGAGCCAGTGGGCGCGCTCGTGATCCAGATCGTCCGCCGTGAAGCGCCACTCCCAGTTACCGTCGGAGCGCGACGGGTAGTTCATGCGGGCCTCGCTGCCCAGGTCCAGGACATCCTGCATCGGCGTGAGGGCGATGCGCGCGACCGAGGCATAGGCCAGCCGGATCATCGCGCGGCTGACATCTTTAGGCGCGCACTGGAGATACTCCAGCGTGTGGGCGCGCTCGTGGCCGTGCAGCGCCGCGAACCAGCCGCGCGTGGTGTCGTTGTCGTGGGTGCCGGTGTAGACCACGCAGTCGTTAGTAAAGTTGTGCGGCAGGTCGTGGTTGTCGGCGCCGCCGCCGAACGCGAACTGGAGCACGCGCATGCCTGGCAATCCCAGCTTGTGTTGCAGCGCCCGCACCTCCGGCGTAATGACGCCGAGGTCTTCGGCGATGAACGGCGCCTCGCCCAGCTCCGCGCGGATCGCATCGAAGAGCGCCTCGCCCGGCCCCGGACGCCACGCGCCGCGCACCGCGGTCGGCTCCTCGGCTGGTACCTCCCAGTAAGCCTCGAAGCCTCGGAAGTGGTCCAGTCGGATGATGTCGTAGACCCGTAGCGCCTGGCGCACGCGATCGATCCACCAGCGATAGCCGGTCTCGGCCAG
>DASVWQ010000102.1:0-5338 GCA_036393135.1 Ktedonobacterales bacterium | reverse complement strand
CGTAATCGCCGATGTTCATCACCTGGGCGATGATGCGGTTGGGGTAGCGCAGCGCGTCTGGCGCCGATTTCCACCAGATGTAGCGCTCGGCCCAGCGCGCAAGCAGCTCCTCACGCCGTGCCTGGGCAGCCGCGTCGGCGTGTGGGCGCTGGCTAATCCTGCGCTTGGTGGACATGCCGCGTCACCTCAAACTCACGAGCGAACGATGCCCTCGTCGCAGTCTACCACGCGCCTGATGCGCGCAAGCGCCGACCAGTCACTTCCTATAGGGAAGCGCGGGCCATCATGCCGTCTCCGTCTCGTCCAGCCGATACTCGCGCAATTGCGCAAACACGGCGAGCGCTGCGGCTTCCTCCGCCGAGAGCGCGTAGGTCAGCGCCAGGCCACGCAGGAACATTCGGCTGGGATGATTGCGGCCATGCTCCAGCCGCCAGATGTAGGTGCGGTGGCAGGCGAGGCTGGTGGCAAGGGTCTCCTGCGAGATGCCGCGACGCCGCCGCACGCGCTGAAGAAACGGCCCGAAATCGCGCCAGGTCACCCGTGTCGTGGTGGTCACACTGGCCGCCGCAACAGAACCACGCGTGGGATCCTTCATGAACTGCGTTCCCTCCTCGCACCGTCTGCTTGTCGGGGGGGGGCAAACAGGTGGATGTGCGTCCTCAATCCGCCGCAAGAACAGCCGCATGGAAGTAGCGCCACGCAACGTTGCGTGGCGCTACTTCCATGCGGCCCACTGTCAGTGTAGGCTGTTTGTCAAGAGGATGCAAAATCCACCCACCCTTTCAAAGCCGCTAGGAAGGTTTGAACGTCACAGTCCCGGTTCCGCTACTGGCCGTTCTAAACTGATTCACCTCTGTGTATTCACTAGGTGAATAGGTTCGATCCCAAACTTTATCGAGGAGGGTTGCATGAACGATAGCATCGGCGATTGGGCTTGCTTTAGCGAGTTGCGCATGCTGATGGCAGGCACGTGTGTGCTGTTGGCCGTGGCCACCTACCTCGCCGCTTCACCGACAGCATTCGCGAACCAGGGATTCTTTCCGAATTGCGTTCGAGAGACGGACAGCAGCAGCTCTTTTGATGGCGCGCAAAATGAGAACATTTCCGGAGTCACAGGCGCAACTGCAGAGATTGGCAGCGATAATCCGATCATCTGCAATCAGTTTCCGCGTGGTAGCGCTTCCGCTTGGTCCATGCTCGATAGAGGACCGGAATATGCCCAGGTAGGCTGGACACGAGATTACAGCATGAACACGCCAGAGTGGTTTGACGAGACGGATGACGCCAATGCGCACGTCGTGATCGTGTATCTTGGGTTCTTCACGGTTGGTAGCACACACACCTACAAAGTGACCTACAACTCCGGCTCATTCAACTTTTACGTTGATGGATCGTGGTTGGATGGCAGGCCGCAAGACTGGTCACCTCAAGGCGTGGAGTTTATGGGTGAGGCCCATGACACAGCCGATCAGATGCCAGGCGGATATAGCGCCTATATCTACTTCACGTCCGTGGAATACCTTCAGGGCCATACGTGGAGTGGAGGGAATCTCACGGCCGTCGATGACTTCCCAAATAGCGCCGAATGGTGGCCTGGAGGGCTGTCGTTTGGAATCTACGACACGCTCTACTCTAGTTGACCGCTTCGCTGGTCTCAAGCGCGACCGAATCTCAACGTAGCGACTAGAGATTGATAGTACCCAACGCCCCAAGATCAAGCGGAAGGTGACATATGCGTATACATCAAACCAAACGGCCTGGTCACGCAGCGGTATCACAGCTTCCGCTGACGTTGCGGATTGGCGCGATTATGGTTGTGGTCGCAGGATGCCTCTTGTTGCTGAACCGCCCTTCAGACCAAGCGGCGCAAGCGCGCGGCTGCTCACGAGGATTGACCGCATCCGAGAAAATGACGCTCGATAAGGCGGCCATGCACGTTCAGACGACTACTCTTCCTGCCGCTGTCAGTGAACAGCAAGCAATTCAAACAAGCCAGTACAATTTGGCGCCTGGAACCACAGACCAGGCTAGCGCGATGGTCTGTCAACTCGCCCTCATCAGCGATGCGAACCTCCATCCACAGGCGCTTGGTGGCGCGGCAGTAGCCAACCGGGATGTATGGATTATAATGTATCGAGGTATTGGTCCATACTCACATGGGAGTGCACGTTCGAGCGGGCCGCGCGACTATTATTTCTTCATTGATGCGACCTCGGGCGCATGGCTCTTTTCCGCCAGCTTGGAGCAACCTCCAGCCTAGGAGCCTGAGTGTCACGAATGGAGAACTCGTGAGGTCAAGTGGAGGCTGCTCTAACCTCGCGAGATGGAGTATCACCCCTGTGGTGGACGCTAACCCAGGCACAGTGTAGGGTGAGCGAGGAAGCGACACTGCGTCAAGACGGTCGCTATTGCTAGCCTAGGCGCATTGGGGCAAGCGTTGTACCATTCCAGCAAAAGGTGATTCGCATGTCTCAGCCACTGTGCGCTCCGCCAGCGTCGCTCACGTTCTGGGCTACACCTCTGCTGGTCGAAGCCTGCCTGCTCGGGCTGGTAGTGCTGGCGCTCGCGACACAGGGACTGCGACGCTGGCGCTCGCAAGGTATTGGCGCAGTAAGCCTGTCAGGCACACTGGGTGCGCTGGGCGCGCTGGCGCTGCTGATCTGGTCGCTGGCGCTGCGCTCACGTATGGCAACACTCTACACGACGCTGGCAGCCAACTATACGATTGATCCATTCTACTGCACCACTGGAGGGTTTCACGGCAATTACTTTCCGGCCCGCTACCAACTCTGGCTCCAGCAGACGACGCAACTGGTTGACCTCGTCCAGCGCGCGGCGGTGGCTACGACACTCGCTGCGGTGGCGCTTCTGTTCGTGGCGTTCGCGCTCCCACTCTGGCGTCGCCGCAGGCGCCCGCTCGATCAGCAGCCCGCGCATGAGCCTGCCGCATCTGTGACACCCGTTCCAGGGGCGGCGACCATCGCGCCAGCGGCGCGTCAGAGGACCTGGCGAATGGGGCGCGGGCGCATGTGGCAGACACTGCTAACGCTCACCCTCATCACGGCGAGCCTTGGCCTCTTCGCAGTCTTGCGCCTGCGGCAGACGTCTGCGCAACCCGCGCCCTGTTCGTCCGCCATCACGGCGAGTGACCTGCGGAATCTGCAAGCCGACAACATCATACTGACGCTCTCGAGCGCCAGCGTCCCTATTGACCGCCGGATGGCATTGACCGCCAGCCAGCAAAACCTCGATCCCGGCGCACTCGCCAAAGCGCCGTGTGTCGTGGCCCAACTCACGCAGGTGCGGGCATCGGGCATCCAGGCGCTTACGCCTGGGCGCCTAGTCTGGGCTATCGCCTATCGCACCCTGGGTCCAGGGTCGCATGACCCTGCGACCACCCCCGCCGCCACCCGACGTGATCTGTGGATCTTCATCGACGCGCAGACTGCGCAATGGCTTGCGGGCGCCAGCGTCGCGGAGTCCACACCGGCATAGCCACACTATGCCGACCGCGTGGCACATCGTCAAGGGTGCGTAGCTTCACTCTTCCTGCTCCCGATACTCCGGGAAGGGCAGCGTGCGCGTCTCGACGCCCGCACCCAGCGCCTCCACCATCGCGCGGGCCGTGTCGAGCGAGGTCAGGCAGGGGATGTTGGCCTCGACGGCGGCGCGGCGAATCTTGAAGCCATCCAGGATCTCGATGCCCTCGCGCATGCGCCCACCGCCACCGGTGATCGTGTTGATGACCAACTGCACCTCATGCGAACGGATCAGCTCGATGATCGTCTGGTCGTCGTCGCTGATGCGGTTCACCTCGGTCGCCTTCAGGCCGTGCTCGGTCAGCAGCTTCGCCGTGCCGCCCGTCGCGTAGAACTCGTAGCCCGCATCTCCCAGCGCCTGCAAGATTGGGAGCGCCTCGGCCTTGTCGCGGTCGGCGATGCTGACGAAGGCCTTGCCGTCGTGGTCGGGCGCGGTCACGTTGGCGGCGATCAGCGCCTTGCGCAGCGCGGCGGGATACGTCTTGTCAATGCCCATCACCTCGCCAGTGCTCTTCATCTCTGGCCCCAGCGCCATCTCCGCGCCCGCCAGCTTCGACATCGAGAAGACCGGCCCCTTCACCGCGAAGAGCGGCTGTACCGGCCACAGATTGTCGGCATGGCCCACATAGCGCCCGCCCTCCACGCTGGCCAGCGGCTCGCCCAGCGCCACGCGCGTCGCCACCGTCACCATCGGCACGCCCGTCACCTTGCTCAGGAATGGCACGGTACGTGAGGCGCGCGGGTTGACCTCCAGAATCCAGACGTTGTCGCCCGGCTCGCCGTTTGGCTCCGTCACCACGAACTGGATGTTCATGAGGCCGCGCACATGCAGCGCCCGCGCGATCTCGGTGGTGTAGCGCGCCAGCATGCGAATCTCATCCGCAGAGAGGCTGCGCGTGGGGTAGACGGCGAAGCTGTCGCCCGAATGCACGCCCGCCCGCTCGATATGCTCCATCACGCCGGGGATCAGCACATCCTGCCCATCGCTGATGGCGTCCACCTCGACCTCGCGCCCCGTCAGGTAGCGGTCGATCAGGATGGGGTGCTCGCCAAACTGGCTGACGATGCGCGTCACGTAGCTGGTGAGCGCATCGCCCGAGCGGATGATCTCCATCGCGCGGCCACCCAGCACATAGCTGGGCCGCACCAGCACCGGATAGCCGATCTCCTCGGCCACGCGCTGCGCCTCCGCCACGCTGGTCACAGCGGCGCCGCGCGGACGTGGCACGCCCAGCCGCTCCATCAGCGCGTCGAAGCGGCGGCGATCTTCCGCCAGATCGATGCTGTCCACCGAGGTCCCCAGAATCGGCGCGCCCGCCGCTGCGAGCGGCGCCGCCAGGCCAATCGCCGTCTGCCCGCCAAACTGCGTCACCACCGGCGGCAGCGCGCCATCGAACGCCGCCGCTTCATTCCGCAGGATGGCGATGACGCTCTCGGCGTCGAGCGGCTCGAAGTAGAGCCGGTCCGACATATCGAAGTCGGTGCTGACCGTCTCCGGATTGGAGTTGATCATCACGCTGCGCACGCCCGCCTCACGCAGCGCCTGCGACGCGCGCACCGAGCAATAGTCGAACTCGATGCCCTGGCCGATGCGGATGGGGCCAGAGCCCAGCACGACCGCCTTGGAGCCAGGCAGCGCCTGCGCCTCGTTCTCCTGTTCGTAGGTGGAGTAGAAGTAGGGCGTGCGCGCCTCGAACTCGCCCGCGCAGGTGTCCACCATCTTGAAGGTCGGCGTGATGCCCCACTCGCGGCGGCGCTGGGCGATCTGCGGGGCCGTCTCGCCGCGCGCCGTGGCAATC
>DASVWQ010000101.1:0-2547 GCA_036393135.1 Ktedonobacterales bacterium | reverse complement strand
CGACGTGCTCCAGGCCGACGGCGGCACGCGCACCGCCGCCATCACGGGCGCTTGGGTCGCGCTGAAGCGGGCCACCGCGCGTCTGAAGGCGGACGGCAAGCTGCGCGTGGATCCGGTAAAGCTGGCGGTAGCCGCCGTCAGTGTCGGCGTGGTCAAGGGCGAGGCGCTGCTCGACCTGAATTATGGCGAGGACTCGCACGCTGAAGTCGACGCGAATGTCGTCATGACCGACGCGGGCGACTTCATCGAGGTGCAGGGGACGGCGGAGGGCAAACCGTTCAGCCGGGCGCGCCTCGATGAGTTGCTGGCCCTCGCCGAGCGGGGCATCCGCGAACTGCACGAAGCGCAACGCCAGCGCCTCTGAGCGCGGGGGACATGTTGTCCACAAGGAGCGTGGAAGGCAGCGCGCTTCGGGGTGAGGAGCCTGCACGCGCTCGCCCGCCCATCTGGAAGGAGACCTTCGATGGATGGCGCCCAACCGATCGGCCAGCGACAAGGCGCGGAAACATCCACAACGCCCACCTGGCAGCGTGCGCTGTTAGCCGCCTGTCTCTGGCTGGCGCCCCTCAGCATCACCATCTACCTCGTCGCCTGGTCAGGCAGTGGACGAGAGCCGCTCGTCGCCAGCGCGCTGGCCGGTTCGGCTGGATCTTTTCAGCAGTCCAACCCATGTCGCCGATTCCGCTGCGTGGTCAGCTCGGACTCTTCGACTGGCAGCCGCACGGGGACATGGTGTATCTGGAGCCGGTCAACCAGGACGCGACCCTGTCCTGACGTGAGCGCGTCAGGACGAGGGATATATAGAGTGCGGTGGAGTTGATGGAGATGGGAGAGGGTCAGGACCGACCACGCTGCGTACGGTCGCTTGAGCGGGGCGCCCCCGATTTCCACCTACCGAACCGGATTCCGTATAGGGCATCGGCCTCTTCCTCGCCTGGTTGACGCGGAACTTGAATGGGCGCCTGCTTAGGCGCGTTCTGAGCTGGTAATTGTCTCCATCCGTGGATCGGGCACCCAAAAGCGCAGCATCAGCGCCGCTGCCGTTGCGAACAGCGCCGTCACCGCGAACACCGGAGGATAGCCCCACGCATTGGCCAGGAAGCCACCCAGGATCGGCGCGCCGATCACGAAAGGCGCATACGCCACCGATGCCAGCGCCACATAGGTTGGCCGCCGCTCCTCCGGCCCGAACTCCGTGATCAGCGTGAAGCCCGCCAGCAGCACGCCCGAGATGCTGAGCCCGAGCGCCAAGAATACCACGCCGTACGCCAGGAAGCCGTGCGCCACCAGCGCGACCAGCCCTGCTAGACCTGCGCACACCGTTCCCCAGAGTAGCGTCGTGCGATGCCCAAAGCGGTCACCAACCGCGCCCCACGCGAAGCTTCCCACCGTCATCGCCACGAACAGCACAGTGCTCTCTGCCCCGACCTCCGGATCGCTGAGGCCACCCAGGCGTACCGCCGAGACAGCATACAGCGCTCCGGCCATCGTTGCCATCCCGACGAGGCCGTTGGCGATCAGCAGACGCCGCAGCGCGCTGTCTTGACGCACCAGCGCCACGATTTCGCGCGCCTGCGCGGACATGGACGCGGACATGGAGAGGCGTGCCGCCGGTGAGGTATGCGTGATGCGCGCTGGCTCTCGCCCCAGGGCGAGCATCACGAACGAGATCACCATCGCGGCGAACGTCATCGCAAAGCAAAGGGCAAAGTTCAGCGGCCAGGTGACGCTTGCCAGCAGCACTGTGGCGATGGCGGCGCCGCCGATGCCCATCACGTTCCCTGCGCCCCACCAGAATCCCATGAACCGCCCGAGCCACGTCCGCGGAATCGACCGCGCGATCATGTCGAGCCACGCCGGATACGTAATCCCACCGGCGAACAATGCCAAAAAAATCATCGCGAAGAAGAGAGCGAGCAACGCCCCAGAGTCCCTTCCCGCCAGCGCGATGGCGCCAACCGCCAGCGCGAGATACGGCACGCGCTCCAGGATCGTCGCCAGCAGGATGAACGGCAGCGCGTGACGCAGCCGCTCGACCAGCGGCGCAACCAGGAGTTGGGGAGCGTAGAGGCCGAGAGCGCGGATCGCCGGAATCAGCGCGACCACCACATTGCTCTGCGTGAGGTGGGCGACGAAGAGCGGCAGGATCGTGTAGCTCGAGGAGATGCTGAGCCCCAGGCTGAATAACGCGATGTCGCCGCCGAAAAACGCGAAGTTCCAGCGCATGTTGCGCGCGTCTCTGGCGTCACGCTCCCGCGCGCCCGTTTCAGGCCCAGCCTGCACGCTCGTCCTCCGCTCTCGTCGCTCGACATCGTGACGCCCGACGCCCACAGCGTGCAGCGCGAACATAGGCGCACAGTATACTCCCGCGTTGCATCGCTCGGCAAATCACACATCGCCCGCTTGGCCGAATCTCCGGCGGTACCCATACCAACTTTGGCTCATATCAAATTCGCTTCGGCAATTGGAATCGACACCGTCCGAATCCTGAATTCAAGAGCTGTCATCTGCTGGCAAACGACAGTCACCGACGCGGAATCCGTATGA
>DASVWQ010000100.1:0-6806 GCA_036393135.1 Ktedonobacterales bacterium | reverse complement strand
ATATTCCAGCGTCAGCGGCAGGTCGAGAATCGCCTTGGCGCCCGCGCAGACCGTGATGAGCGGCGCGTGGCGCAACTCTGGCAGATCGGCGGAGATGTCGAAGCTGCCCGCCGCGCCGCGATGCGCGCCACCAACACCGCCTGTGGCGAAGACGCGCACGCCCGCCAGCGCAGCGCAGGCCAGCGTCCCGGCGACGGTGGTCGCCGCCGTCGCGCCGCGCGCCAGCGCCACCGCCAAATCACGGCGGCTGGCCTTCCAAACGTCATCCTCAGCGCCCAGGCGCTCGATCTCCGCTGCGCTCAGTCCCACGACGATTTCGCCCGCCAACAGCGCAATGGTCGCGGGGATGGCGCCTTCTGCCCGCACCGCCTCCTCCATCGCCAGCGCCACCGCGACATTCGCCGGGCGCGGTAGCCCATGCGCGATCACGGTGGACTCCAGCGCCACCACCGGGCGCCCCTCGGCCAGCGCCTCCGCGACCTCCTCCGCCACGCGCAGATACGCCCGCATGCTATGGCCCTCCTGCCCAATCCTCAGCTAACTGTGATACCCGCAACCCGCTAGCGAGTCCTTTGACCCTCCGCATAGGCTAAAGCCATAGCGGATTCCTGCTTCACTGATCTGTGCCTGCGCGGGCCGAAGCCGTTGCCGGTCTTACCAGGTCTCCACAGGCTGCCACCGTGAGTCCCACGGCCAAGATGTTTTGCGCAGCGTTGACATCCCGATCATGGACCATGCCGCAGTGCGGACACGTCCAGATCCGCACCTCCAAGGGAAGCGCGTTGACCACCTGTCCGCAGTCGTGACAGCGTTTGGAACTGGGATACCAGCGGTCAATCTTGACCAGCGTGCGACCATACCACTGCGCCTTGTAGTCCAGTTGGCGGATGAACTCACCCCACGCCGCATCGCTGATACCGCGCGCCAGATGATGATTGCGAACCATGTTCTTGACGGCCAACGACTCCACGCAGATGGTTTGGTTCTCACGAATCAGGCGGGTCGTCAGTTGATGCAAGCCGTCGTTGCGTTGGTCAGCAATCTGGGCATGAATACGCGCGACCTTATGGCGCGCTTTTTCACGGTTCTTCGAGCCTTGCTCTTTGCGCGACAGCGCTTGTTGCGCACGCTTCAACCGCTTCTGACTGCGGGTGAGATGCTTGGGATGCTTGACTTTCTCACCCGTACTCAGCGTCACCAGATCAATCAACCCGGCGTCAATACCGATGGCCGTATCGCGCACGGGCAACGGCTCCATCTCTTCTTCCACGAGAAACGAGACAAAGTAGCGTCCAGCGCGGTCGCGGGTGATCGTGATCGTCGTGGGACTCCCGGTAAAGGCGCGCGACCAGCGGATAGTAAGCGGCGCCTCCATCTTGGCCAACGTCAGAGTACGCGCCTCAGCATCCCAGCGAAAGGCGCTACTGGCGTACGTTGCCGCTTGTTTCCCGTGCTTCTTGTGAAAGGTCGGATACTTGGCGCGCCCGTCAAAGAAATTGCGGAACGCCTGTTCCAAATGGCGGAGCGCTTGTTGGATGGGGACGCTCGATACCTCATTCAACCACGTGGTATCGGGTTGGCGTTTCAACTCCGTGAGCGCCGCCGATGCCTCGTGATAGCCGATTTTTTCATGGCGGTCGTAGTACGCATCCGTGCGCAGCTTCAGACCCCAGTTGTACACAAAACGCGCACAGCCAAATGTCCGCGCCAGCACAACCGCTTGCGCACCAGTTGGATAGCAGCGAAACTTGTAGGCGCGTTTGCATCTCATGCTTACATGGTACAGTCGGTACTTGTAAGCATCCAACAGCTAGGAAGACATTGGTCCGAGAAAGAAGCGGAGCGCAATCGCAAGAGGCTGTTGGCTAAAGCCGCCGCAAGCCCTTCTATCCGTACAGGCTACAGCCTTGGCGGCTTTATGAGCTATTCTATAATTGAAAGGGCTGCGCCCATCGGATGCGGCGCGCTCCCACTATACCAGTGAGCTAGAAAGTGACGCCAGCATGGCGACTCTGATACCTGACCCTTCACCCACGCGCGCGCGGTCGCGTGCGCACACGCCCATCGTCGTCGGCTCGCGCGGCTCGGCGCTGGCCCTCTGGCAGACCAACTGGGCGCTGGCCCGGGTCCAGGAACGCGCTCCAGAGGCCCGCTTCTCCATCCAGACGATCACCACCCAGGGCGATCAGACCCAGGCGCGCAACACACCGCTCGCGCGGCTCGGCGACAAGGGCCTCTTCATCGCCGAGCTTGAGCGCGCCCTGCTCGACGGCGCCCTAGATGTCGCCGTACAGCCGCTCAGCGACCTCGCGCTGGCGCAGGCCGAGGAACAGGCCGAGCGGCAGGGCATCGACGCCGCCGTCCATAGCCTGAAAGACCTACCCAGCGTCGTGACTGGGGGACTGGCGCTGGTGGCCATTACCGAGCGCGAGGATCCCCGCGACGCGCTCGTCTCGCGTTCCGGGCTGCGACTGGATGACCTGCCACACGGCGCGACGGTGGCCACCAGCAGCCTCCGCCGTCGTGCGCAACTGCTGGCCCGTCGCCCTGATCTGCGGATCGTGGAGATGCGCGGCAATGTCGATACCCGACTGCGCAAGACGCTGGCCTCCGACGGCCCCGACGCCACAATTCTGGCCGCCGCCGGGATGAAGCGGCTGGGGCTGGGCGCGCACATCACCGAGTTGCTGCCTATCGAGGTCCTGACGCCAGCGGCGGGGCAGGGCGCGCTGGCAATCGAGACGCGAGCCAGCGACCGCCGCGCACGTCGCCTGTTGCGCCTGCTCGACCACCAGCCCACCCGCCACGCCGTCACGGCGGAGCGCGCGGTGCTGGCCGCGCTGGGTGGGGGCTGTCTGCTGCCGCTGGGCGCGCACGCCACGCTCAGCGACGATGGCGAGACGATGCGCCTGCTAGCGGTGGTGGCCAGCCTCGATGGCGCGCGGCTGCTGCGGGTGGAGCGAGTGGGCGCCGCGCGGCGCCCGGTGGCGCTGGGACGCGCGGTCGCCCGCGAGCTAGTGCGACAGGGCGCCGACGAGATCGTGCGCGCCGTGCTAGGCAGGTGAGGCGATGACGACAGAGATGAGCGAGACGAGCCAGGGCGCCGCGCCGCTTGCGGGCAAGCGCATCGCCATCACCCGCCCGCGCGAGCAGGCCGCAGTGCTGGCCGCGCGGCTGGAGGCGCTGGGCGCCAGCGTCACCCTGCTGCCCGCCATCCGCATCGCGTCGCTGGATGACCCCGCGCCGCTCGACGCCGCCATCAGCCAGCTCAGCGGCTACGACTGGCTGATCTTCACCAGCGTCAACGGCGTCCACGCCTTCGCCGAGCGGCTGGCGGCGACGGGGCGGACCTGGGCCGACCGGGGGCTGGCGCGGGTCGCGGCGATTGGTCCGGCCACCGCGCGGGCGCTGGCGGAGGCTGGCGTACAGGTGGACCTCACGCCGGATGAGTACGTCGCCGAGGGCATTCTCGAAGGGCTGGGCGTGGTCGCGGGGCAGCGCATGCTGCTGGCGCGGGCCGACATCGCGCGGCGCTCGCTGGCGGATGGCCTGCGGCTGCGCGGCGCCGAGGTGGATGAGGTCGCGGCCTACCGCACCATTCCCCAGCCCGTCGCGCCTGACCTCCTGCGCCGCATTCTGGACGATGAGCGAGTGGACGCGATCACGTTCACCAGCTCGTCGACGGTGCGCGGGGTCATTGGCGGGCTGATGGCGAGCGGGCGCGACCCACGCGAGGCGCTCCGTGGGGTGGCGCTGGCGGCCATCGGGCCGATCACCGCCGCGACGCTTCGCGAGCACGGGCTGGAGCCAGCCCTGGTCGCCACAGAGTACACCATTCCTGGTCTGACCGCCGCGCTGGCGGACTATTTCGCCGCACGGTCAGCGGCAGCCTCGCAAAAGGTATCATCGGCGCCCGCGGATGGCGGGCAGGGAGCATCATGACCATGGCGACTGCGCTCTTCGAGTTGCTGGCGACGATCTTTGCGCTGGTAGCGGCTGTCTTTATCTTCGACCAGCACGTCCACCGACCGCGCCCGCACAAGCTGATGTGGACGCTCGGCCTGCTCTTCTACGGACTGGCGGCGGGCGCCGAATTCCTTGGCGTGACGAGCGGCTGGAACGAAGCAAACTACAAAGGCTGGTATTTCTTCGGCGGGGTTGTGACCGCCATCTTCCTCGGCCTGGGTACGCTCTATCTGCTGGCCCCACGCCGCATCGGCCATGTCGTGACGGCTATCGTCGCTGTCATCGCCCTCTATGCCGCCGTCCGCATCCTGTTCTTCGCGCCCTTCTCGGCGGCTGACCTGCGCACGCTGGCGACCGCGCCTACCAGCGTCATCACCAATGTGCGCGCCTTCAAGCCCCTGCCCGCCGATATGGAGATCGTCGCCATCATCCTGAACATCCCCGGCGCGCTGCTGCTCTTCGGTGGCGCGGTGTGGAGCGGGTGGCAGTTCTGGCGCAAGAGCGCGCCCGGCTTCCGGCTGCTTTCGATGGCGCTGCTGGCCCTCGGCTCAGTCTTTCCCAGCATCCTGACCGGATTGCAGGCGCTGGGCAACTCCAGCGGCGCCGCGCTGGGCGAGTTCCTCGGCGCGCTCTGCCTGCTGGCGGGCCTGCTGATTAGCCACGACGTTTTCTCGGTCTTCCGCGTGCCATTCACGAACATTGTCCTCTACCAGCGCCGCCAGCCCGATGGCGCCAGGGCCGCCTGACCGCACCCCCAGCCCCGCTAGCTCGCGGGTTCCCCCTCTCCTCGCGGGAGAGGGGGTCAGGGGGTGAGGTCTCGCGCAGGTCACGAGTGCGTCCACACCTGGCCCTGGACGTACAAGTCTTCGTTGATCTTGGCGCGGGTGTGGTAGGCGTCGTAGGGATTCATCGGATACCGTGCGATGGAGGGCGGCGCGAACGGACACGCCACAGGCTTGTTCTGCCCCTTGTAAGGAGCCATGCCGGTTGTGCAGTTGAAGACGCCCATCGCCATATTGGGCGGGATCGGGAACTGCTGGCCAGTCGGCCACTTGTAGTGCTTGATCGCCCACTCCATGATGTCGTGGAAGATGTAGCCGGCGCCGGCGATACCGATGACAGCGTCGAGGTCGGACGAGTCCGAGTTGCCCGCCCAGACGCCCAGCGCCATATAGGGTGAGTACCCCATCGTCACGATGTCGCGTGGGCCTTTGATGCCCTGCGACGTACCAGTCTTGCCGGCGATGTCCGGGAAATTGAGCACGTTGTCGGGCGTGTAGCCATACGCGCCGGGCGTATTCGGATCGTCGAACTCCAGCGGGTTCCAGTTGTTGAAGTCTGGCACGCGCGCATTGGCGTCCGTGAGGATCGAGGTAATCTCATAGGCCGCCTGCGGGCTGAGCACCTGGGCGGCCTGCGGTGTCGGCGCCTTGTAGAGCGCCGTGCCATAGGTGTCCATGATCTCCAGCACAGCGCGCGGCGGCACATGCTTGCCCTGGTCGGCGAAGACCCCGTAGGCATTGGTCAACTGGAGCAGCGAGATGTTCTGCGTACCGAGCGCGGTGGTTGGCCCCATCAGCCCTTTGGTCAGCGAGGTCACGCCCATGCGCTGCGCCTCGGCCAGGAACGCGGCGGAGGTGTCTGGGGTCGCGCCAACGAACTCCATCGTCTGCGTCGCCGGCACGTTCAGCGAGTTCGCCAGCGCGTAGCGCAGCGGAATCGTCCCGGAGAAGCTGGTCGAGTCGTAGTTGTGCGGCACATAGTAACCGACGCAGTTCTTCGCCGCCGGGTCGCCCGTAGGTTTGTTGGTGGTCGGGTCGGGCGGCGCGGCGTTCGGGAAGCAGGTTGGCATATCCTGCATCATCGTGCCCGGATTCCAGCCCATCTGGAAGGCGGTAGCGTAGACCAGTGGCTTGGTGGACGAACCCATCGAGCGGTTGGGCGAGGTGGCGACGTTATAGAAACCCTTCACTGTCGAATCGAGGCTGGTATAGTCCACCGAGCCGACCATCGCCAGGATGTCGCCATTGTGTGGATCCATCGCCACCACCGCCGCGTTATGGATATTTGCGGACTGCATGAGCGGCGGTGACAAACAACCGCAGTGGCCGTCATAGTTCGGCCATTCGAGTTTATGCGGCTCCTCTATATAGTACTTCGCCCGCTGAATGGCGTACTCGTCGAGGTTCAGGTCCAGCGTCGTATAGATGCGCAGGCCATCAGCCTCCGGGTCAGTCAGTCCGAACTGGTTGGGCAGTACATCGTTGAGGATGTAGTCTACGAAGTGCGGGGCCAGCTTCGTCACGCCAAAGGTCGTCGCCGCGCTGCCGCCCAGGTGCGAGCCGACCTTGTGGTTTAGCAGGATGTCATAGACTTCCTTCAGCGAACTGTTATAGGTCGCGTCGTCGATGTAGTTGTAGCGCAGCAGGCTGCCCAGCACGACGGCGGCGCGGCGATAGGCCAGCCACTCGTGACCGCTGGACGTGTAGTGGAATTTGTCCGGCCCGATACCATCGGGGTAGCAATTCGCGTTCAGCAGGTTGCTCGGGTCGCCGATGCAAGGGTTGTCCCACGAACTGACGGGGCAGGCCTGCGCGGCGGTCTTGCCCTTCGGCGGGTAGCAGCTGAACTGACTGGGCTTGTAGGCGGTCGGCGCATTCGGCACGCCCACCAACAGCGAGACCTGCGCCCAGTCGAGTTGCTGGTTCGCCCAGCAGGTGCGCGGCTTGGAGAATGTCTGGTTGCCGCACTTCGTCGCGTCCTTGATCGGCTGAATGCCGAAGTAGTTCTCCGCCGCCGCCTCGATGCCCAGATTGCCATCAGAATAGTCGATGGTGTTC
>DASVWQ010000099.1:0-22473 GCA_036393135.1 Ktedonobacterales bacterium | reverse complement strand
CCCACGGACGCCCGCAAGCTCGCGCAGCAGTGCGCCCATCGCGCCATTGATGTCCTGGAACTCGTCCACCAGAATGTGCTGGTGGCGCTGGCGCAGGTCATCGGCCACCTCCGGCTCCGCGCGCAACAGCTCGACCACTTTCATGATGAGGTCGCCGTAGTCCACATCCCCGCGCGCGGCCAGCGCCGCCTGATAATTCGCGTAGATCGTGGCTACTTCCAGCGCCCGCTCGGCGGCCACGCGGCTCTCCGCCGAATCCGCCCGCGCGCGCATCGCCGTGGCGGCGGCGCGATAGCCCTCTGGCGTGACGAGATCGTCCTTGGCCCGCGATATTGCCCCCAGCAGCGCGCCAAAGTGGCGTGTCGGCCCGCTCAGCGGCGTGTAGTGGCTCAGCGGCGCATGGCTGACCAGCCGCCGCAGCAGAAAATAGCCCTCCACACCCGCCAGCAGACGATAGTCGGCGCGCAGCCCCACCAGCGGCCCATACTGGCGCAGGAGATCGCCGCAGAAAGCGTGAATCGTGCTGACGCGCGGCCCCGCCTGCGCCAGTCCCGCCGCCAGCGCGGCGCGCGCGCTCAACTCGTCCGCCGCCTTACGCGAGAAGGTCAGCGCAAGAATGCGCTCTGGCGCCACGCCGAGGTCATCGCGCAGGTGGGCGATGCGCGCGAGCAGCGCGGATGTCTTGCCGGAGCCAGGCCCCGCCACGATCAGCGCGGGCGCCTGCGCGCGGGCGGCGCGGCGCTGGTCGTCGTCCAGCGCGACTGGCGACCTCGGCGCTTGCGCTGACTCCCCACCGCTGTCCGTCGATGCGGTGAGCAGCGCGGTCAGGCGGCGCAGCGCGGCATCTTCCGAGACGCCGAGCGCGCGGGCCAGCGCCAGCGCCGGGCGCTCCACGCCACGCGCGCAGAGCGCCTCGTAGGCGGCGCGGGTCGTCGCGGCGGGCAGCAAGAGCGCGGCGGCGAAGGCGTTGGCCTCACCCTCGCGCTGCGCGCGTGCGCTGTAGGCCTGGCCAGGGCGCAACGTCTCGTCGCCATCGTCCGCCAGCGCCTCCAGGTCGAGGCCATCGCAGCCATCGCCAGTCGTCTCATCCGCCGAGCCGCCCAGCGTGCCGCCAACCTCGGCGGCCTGCCCGGCGCGACGGTGCAGCGCGACGTGGCCCAGCTCATGCGCCAGGGTGAAGCGGCGCGCCGCCTCCGTCAATCCCGCCCGCACGAAGATCACGTCCTCGCCTGGCTCCAGATAGCCGAGGGTATTGGGGAACAGCCGGGGATCGAACGGCGAGACCAGTAAATCCAGCCGCGCCAGCAGCGTCTCGATAGGCAGCGGCGCATCGGTGGGGAACGGCTCGCGCTCGCGCAGCCACGCCACCAGCCGCGCCGCGACGGCTTCGGGAGATTGAGCGATAGTCACCGGCGCCTCCTGGCAGACCCGCGATGACGCCGTGAGGGCGCCTCAGTCCTGCGATTGCCGACACCACATTGTACCACCGTTCCGACGCCCTCGGAGCCGAATGGTTCAGGACTGAGCGTGCGCAAGCGGCGCCGCTGGTGGTATAATGCTGACCGACCGGAAGCGTCCGCGGGTGGGCGCGCGGCCAGCGGAGAGGATGACTGGAATGGATGCGACTTCTATCCTGGAGCAGGCGCGCTCGGACCGCCCACCCAGCGAGTGGAATATCTGGCCGCTGCGCCGCGACTTCGTGCGGGTCAGCGCCATCAAGTGGGCGGCGCTCGGAGTAGTCGGCCTGGCGATGTTCATTCCGGTCGTCATCCTGACCGTGCCATCCGACTTCGAGAGCGGCGACTCCTCCGTGCGCCTCTTCGCCATGGTCTTGCTGATTTTGCTGGCGACGGTGGCGTTTGGCGGGGTAGGCATCGCGCTCCACGATGTCTGGCGCCTCACGCATGCAAAGGACTACTGGCTCATCATCACCCCAGAAACGTTCGTCAAGGCCTCGCCAGGGCGAGTCACCGCGACTCCACTGGAAGACATCGGCGGCCTGACGCTGAAAGGCGTGGCGCTGCCCTCCGGCGAAAACACGTCGCTCGACGCGCCGATGGTGCAGTTTCCGATGACCGGCCGCCTGATCGAATTCGCTAACGTCGCGGGCATCCGCAACGTCACGCACAAGAAGGCGCGCGGCAATCCCTCGCTGGCCTACCGCGACGCGCGCACCAACAAGGTTGTTGTGATCTGCGCCGACGACTCGTATGAGCGAATGTCCGCAGTCTACGAGTTGCTGCGTGAGCGCTGCGCCACCCGCGAGGACCAACTCCGGCGCGCCTCCTACCCGTCGTCGCGGGCATAGGGAGAGCAGGCGATGTCTGAGGAACTGAGCCGCGAGATCATCATGCGGGCGCTGGCGTCACTGCGCGAACGCAACATCGTGCCATCAGTGGACCTGCCCACGGTCACGTTCATCCCGCTGGATGGCGAGGCTGGCTATCAAACACGTATCGCAGTCGAGCTGGCCGAAGCCGCCGCCGCAGCCGACATCCCCGATGTCTCGGCGGAGCGGCTCGCCGCATCGCTCGCCGCCTATCTCGACGAAGTGGTGAGCGTCGTCCCCGCCTATGAGGCTATCGCACGGGTCACCGCCGCCGATGGGGGCGTCATCTACATCTATCTGCGGGCGGAGTAAGGCGCAGTCAGCGGCGCGGTAACTGCGCCTCAGCGCACTCCACGCCGTTTGCGCCGACCACCGCGCGGTGCGGCGTCTGCGCCGTCAGATAGAGCCGGTCGCCCGCCGCCAGGTGGACCTGCTCGCCGGTCGCGTCCAGTAGGAAGGTGATGCTCCCGCGCAGGCAGACCAGCAGCTTGTCGTAGCTGTGGGCGTGGGTCGCGTACACCACCGCCGGGCCATTGCTCCAGAACGTGAAGATGTAGGGTTCGCTCCGCAGCTTCTCGCGCGCCTCGGCGGCGCCAGGCGGCGAGCCTCCTGGCCAGCGCATCACGCATGTCTCCATCCAGTCTCCCTCCGCCGTCAGATAGAGCGAGCGCCCCTCACCACCAGCGGTGAAGGGCGCTCCGTCGCTACGCGGGCCTCACTTGACCTGAATTGTTACCGTCTTGATGACATCGCCTGGCGAGATCTTCAGCGCGACATCCAGCCCCGACGTGACATGGCCGAAGATCGTGTAGCTCTTGGGCAGCGATGAGTTGTCACCCGTGCAGATGAAGAACTGGGCGCCATTCGTGTTCGCGCCACCATTCGCCATCGCCAAATCGCCCGCCTGATAGGAGCCAGTCACCTTCTCATCTTTGAAGGTGTAGCCCGGATTGTTGGCCGTGTCGTTGCCGTTCTTCGAGACCGAGCCGCCCTGGATCAGCCGCAGCGTCGACGGGCCACCGAGCGGGCTGGTCAGGCCGGGCGCCTCCACGCGCCAGAAGTACGTGCCGTCGTAGTAGTGCTGCTGGGCAAGGAAGACGAAGTTGTTGGCGGCGATGGGGGTGTTCTTGGCGTCGAGCTGGATGACGATGTTCCCCTTTGCCGTCTCGATGGTGGCGATGTAGGTCTTGTTGGGGTTGATCGACATGATCGGCGCCTTATTGCAGAGGTGCGTCTTGAGGTCGCAGGTCGCCTGGGCAACCGGCTTGGGCTTGGGCGGCGCGAAGGGGCCGATCTTGTTCTGGAAGAGATAGAGCGTCGCCAGACCGATGACCACCAGCACGCCAATGACGGTCGCGACCGGATAGCGGCTAAAGAAGCCACGCTGCTTGCGGCGCGAACCCTGATTGCGCTTGCCGTTCGCGGCGCCGCGCGGGCCTTGTCGCGTCGTGGGCGCTGGCGGCGGTCCCGCGTGTGCGCGCTGAACCTGATTCCGCCGTCGCGCCTGCGCGCGCTTTTCCGCTGTGTTGGGCATCGAAGTCGCTCTCCCTCTCGCAACCGCCGACCGCTCCGTGTCGGCGCCGCGTCACTGTCGCTCATTGCGCATCGTTAGCATGGCGCGGCCCTGACGCGCCTAAGCGTATAGTATAGTCCCCATTTCCCTGTTTCGCCGCGCTGACCTGTCCCACCTGTCGCCTCAGCTGGCGTCCCATCACGATGCGCGTGGTCAGGTGTTCGTAGCCGCGCCTTGGCGTGCGCTGGTGAAGTGGTCAGATACGTGGCCAACGAACGGGGAAGTGGCGATGTCATTATTTATACAGGTTGAACAGAGTCTGGTCAATCACCGCAAGACCTTGCGGCTGGCGCGGCTACGCTCACCCGACCGCTATGCGGTGATGGGGCGGCTGGCGGCATCGCCCCTGGACAACGCCCCCACTAGCGAATGGGGGCCGGGGCCAGTGGGCAAGCGCTGCGAGGCG
The DNA here is from genome assembly GCA_036393135.1 of Ktedonobacterales bacterium. Lineage (GTDB taxonomy): Bacteria > Chloroflexota > Ktedonobacteria > Ktedonobacterales > JADMIN01 > JAKAIY01. The sequence goes on along the minus strand of DASVWQ010000099.1, from coordinate 18,165 downwards.
CGTGGACGGGAGCTGTGGGCGGCGTATGGAAGATGGCAGGCCACGACGCAACGCTGTTCCAGACGGTGAAGGCGCTGTATCGGCAGGCGGCGGAAGGTGAGACGGCTGGCGGTCGCTGAGCTGGCGCTGGCGCCGCTGTGGCTGTGACGCATTTGTGAGCGCGCGGCCAGTGGTGAGCATGGGACAATGAGGGCATGACGCGGCCATCAAGATATTCAGGACTACCGCCGGGAAGATCACTGCCCGGATGACGCTAGACGGACGAAGAAACGGGGGCGCGCATGGCGCAGTATTCTCCCACAGGCGACGGTCGCCGCGACGCGCCCTACGAATACGTGATCATCGGGTCGGGATTCGGCGGCAGCGTCGCCGCCCTGCGGCTGGCTGAGAAAGGCTACCGCACGCTCGTGCTGGAGCGCGGCAAGCGCTACACGGCGCGCGACTTTGCCCGCACGAACTGGCAGGTCTGGAAATACCTGTGGGCGCCCGCGCTGCGCTGCTTTGGCATCCTGCAGATCAGCCCCTTCCGCGATGTCCTCGCCCTGCATGGCAGCGGCGTGGGCGGTGGCAGCCTGGGCTACGCGAATGTCCTGATGGAGCCGCCGGACACGCTGTTCGGGGCGGCGGAGTGGCGCCAGCACGCGGACTGGCGCACGTTGCTGCGCTCGCACTTCGCCACCGCCCGCCGCATGCTGGGTGTCGCTCCCAACCCGCGCGCGACGCCCGCGGATGACGCGCTGCGGGCAGTCGCCGACGAGATGGGCCGCGGACCCACCTTCGCGTTGACGGAGGTGGGGGTCTACTTTGGTGATCCTGCCCAAAAGCGGGCGGCGCCAGGTGGGGAGGCGCCTGACCCGTACTTTGCGGGGGCTGGGCCCGCGCGCAATGCCTGCCAGAGCTGCGGTGGATGTATGGTGGGCTGCCGCCACAATGCGAAGAATACCCTCGACAAGAACTATCTGTACCTGGCGGAACGGCTCGGCGCGCAGGTCCTGCCAGAGACCGAAGCGCGCGATATTCGACCACTGGGAGCGGACGAGGCGGATGGGGCGCGCTTTATGGTGGTGACCCGCCGCTCGACCGCCTGGATGGGATCGATGGGGTCGCGCACGCAGCGTATTCGCGCCCGCAACGTAGTCGTCGCCGCCGGAACGATTGGCACGCTACGGCTGCTGTTCCGCTGCCGCGATCAGACGGGTTCCCTTCCACGCCTGTCGCAGCGGCTGGGGGAGCGCGTGCGCACGAACGGCGAGTCACTGCTGGGGGTAGTGAGCGGGCGGCGCCAGGTGGACTTCTCGACGGGGGTGGCCATCACGTCGGTGTTCCGCCCGGACGAGGTCACGTCCGTCGAGCCGGTGCGCTATCCCGCTGGCTCCTCGCTGATGCGGCTGCTGGCCTGGTCGCTCGTGCCGGAGGGACCAGCCCCACTGCGCATCGCGCGCGCGCTCGGCTCCTTCCTGCGCCACCCGCTGTGGTACGCGCGAGTCTACGCCGCGCCGGGCTGGGCGCGCCACACGACCATCCTGCTGGTGATGCGCTCACTGGAGACACAGGTGCGGATGCGGCTGGGGCGCTCGGTCTGGACGCTGTTTCGGCGGGGGCTGGTCTCCACCACTACCACCCCCGCCGAAGCGGGGGATGGCTCCTCGCCGCCCTCGCCCGCGCATGCCGTCGCCCGGAGCTTTGCCCGTCAGGTGGACGGCTTCGCGCTGGGCTCGATCACCGAGGGGGTATTGGGCAGCCCGGTCAGCGCGCATATGCTTGGCGGGTGTCCATTTGGCGCCAGCGCGGAGGAGGGGGTGGTCGGACTCGACTTCCAGGCGCACGGCTATCCGGGCCTCTCCATTGTCGATGGCTCGATCATGCCGGGCAACCCCGGTATCAATCCCAGCCTGACGATCGCTGCCCTGGCCGAGTACGCCATGAGTCTAATTCCGGCCCGCGCCGCAATGGAGCCGGATGCGGCGCCCGGTGGGATAACCAGCGCTCCGTCCAACTTGAGCGCCCACTGAGTCCCGCGCAGAGCGTCCCGCTGATCGCGGATTGGGCTGCGCGCGTGTTAGCCAGGCATGGCGGGCGGTGGCGTGAGAGCACGCTGTGAGCGCAACGGAGGCGGCTGTGAGGCAGGTGTGACCGTCGGCAGGTACCGTTATTAGTCGCATCGATATGACGCTGGCCCGGTTGAATTGGGTGGGATGAGCTGGGATGGGATTGCGGGGCGGCAAGGAGACAGCCGCACACGGGTAGGGAGCTGCATGGTGGGCGCCGATATCCACCATGCGGCGGGGCAGGCAGGGATGCGCCGTAGCCAGCGTCAGAGGAGCACCGGACGGAGAGCGGCAGACGAGGGACAGGCCAGCGCAGCGCAGGATGCGCACAGGAAGCGCGCAGCAGACGCGCGGGAGGTGACGCATGCGTATCGGCGGCGTATTGGTGGTCGAGCGGGATGTCGAGTTACGGGATAGTCTGCGGGAGTTGCTGCGCGAGGCAGGCTATGTCAGCGTGGGGGTCAGCGACCTCGGATTAGCGCAGGACGTGCTGCGGCACAGCCCCTGCCCACTGGTCGTGCTGGTGGAGCATGGCGATCCCCGTTTCCATGCTGAGGCGCTGGTGGCGGCGGCGACCGCATCGTCGGATCAGGACGACCAGGCCAGTCAGGTGGGTCAGCATGCGTATGTGCTGCTCAGCACGCATCCAGTGGACGCGCCGCGCCTGCGTAACCCCTATACCCGGCATGCCGTGCCGGTGGTGGCGTTGCCGCGCGACCTCGAGATACTGACCAGCGCAGTCGAGCTTGCGGCCAGGCGGTTGCGCAAGCGAAGCCGAGCGTCTGGCAACCGGCGGGAAACTGGTAGCGTGGCGTACACGGAACCAGGAGGAGTGACCCAGGTTGTGTCGCTCCTCCCCGGATGACGGTGGCTAGACGCCCTACTGGGCCAAGCGGTGCGCAGCTCGATAGACGCCTTCCTCGTCGAACTGCACCGTCACCGCGATTCCGACTGCGCTCACGGCGACGATCACCGCGGCGACCGCGAAGACGTTGACGAGGCTGGCCGACATCGCGAGGGCCGCCGCCAGCGAGACCTTGAATGCGAGATCCATGAACATCATGAACTCGCTGACCGCAGCCAGGCCGAAACCCACGCCGTAGAAGGTCGCGATCGTCCCCGCCAGCGGCTCCTCCGTGCGCCGCGCCAGCGTCATGCCGACCGCGAACACGGCGAGGCCAGCAAAGGCGATCGCGAACATCAGTGGCCACCAGTACGAGAGCGCTGAGCCAAGCCAGTAGCTCAACATACTGCTCCATCCTTCCCTCAATATGGGGATGTGTGGGACGATCCCTGATCGGGCCCTGCTCCCCTGTGGTCAGTCCTATGACCCGCATATCACAGCAGCCGCACACCGTGACCGCGCTGGTTCACACATCCCTCACAGGATCAGTTGCGGGAAAAGTCTGAGGATGGGTGCGCCATCCATGCCCACCAACGATGCCCACCAACGATGCCCCAGCGCGTCGTAGCTGGCGGCGTAGGAGCTGACCCCGCCACTGAAGGCGCCCAGCGTCGCGCTGGTGAGCAACGGCATGCCGATGAACTGGCCGACGTGGTGTTACGGGGTCTGCCTGAGCGCCACACAGGAAGCTTAGTAGTAGAGGCAGACTTCCCGTTGAAACCGCTTGGTCGAAGATTGTGTTCATCGCGCTATCGCCGCGCTGGGTCTGGTCAAGCCAGTCTAGCCCCCAAAAAATACAGCCCGCCGCGCGGGTCAGCGTGTCCCAGGTCATTCGCCTGAGGACGACTGGCTCCGCGCGGCGGGCGTTTCCCGCGCTCGCGTGACTATGCGCTGCGGCCCGCGAGCCGCCTGCGGCTGGAATACGCGCCTGTGCTATGCGCGGCGAAGTCGACGAGCAACCCCAGCGCGACCCAGGCCCAGGCCCAGCCCGTCACACCCGTGCCGGGAACGTAGGCCAGCACATACGCCAGCGCAGTGAAAGGCAGCAACAGCGCGCCAAGCAGCGGGAACAACCAGTTCCCGTCGAATGCCCGGCCCACCAGCGGCGTCGCGATCCAGACCGCAATGAACGCCACTCTGGCCAGCGCCGCGACTAACCATCCCATAGGTCATCACTTCCTTCGTTGGCGGGGCGGCGCCCCGCGCTCCTGGCCGCCTCCTTGCGCGCCAGGAGATTCCACCGTGTCACGGGATCAGGCGAACAGCCGCCGTCGGCCCCGTGGCCGGGCGATGACGAATCCTTCGCCGCCCAGGCCCAGCGAAATGCCATGCTGGATCAGTTGCTGGGCTGTCAGGGTCAGCCATATCACCGTGGGTACGAGTGAAATGAGCGACACCCAGACGCCCACCGTCCCAGCCGTCGCTGGTACGAGCGAGAGCGCGCCGAGCGCGATACCCGCATAGGCCGCGCTTCTGGTGAACAGTTCGCTACGCAGCATCAGTACACTGAAGCCCAGCGCCGCCAGCCCAGCGAACAAGTAGGCCACGTCGAACGCGGTCCCCGTCCAGTTCGTCAACGCAGCTTGCCCCGCCGCCAGATAGCTGGCTCGCTGCGCCGCTGTCGTCGCGGCGGCGTAGCCGTCACTCAGCCCGCTCATCGTGAACGCCGGATTCACCGCGAACATCAGCGTCGAGCCGATCAGGCCCAGCGCCAGCGCCAGCAGCGCGAACGACTGGCTCACCCGCCGCAGCGCGACATAGAGCGCGAGATACAGCGGGATGAGCAGCGCGGCGGATACGACCATCACCAGGTCGAGATCCAGCAGCCCCAGCAGCCGGTTGCTCTGGAATAGCGTGAACCACGCTTCTACGCTGGTCGGCGGCGGCCACAGCAGGAAGACGCCCACCGCCAGCGCGATCAGGATGACCGCAACCATCGCGGCCAGTCCGGCAGACAGATACAATGGTCGCCATGCCGTCTCAGGCGGCGCGGCGGTCGTGTCAGGAGGCCCAGCCGCCCGGCGCTCCTGCGCGAGCGGCGCTGGTCCCGTGGTCGGCGCACTCATGACATTTCCCTCCTTATAAGCCGCGCGCTAGCTTGGCGCGTATGCCGATGGCGCAGGCGTGGATGGCGGCGCCAGCGGCGCGCGTTCGGCGCCTGGCGCGGTCGCGTCTGGCCCAGCGATTACGTAGGCTAGCATCACCGCGAACTGCGTCAGCCCCACCATCAGCCCGAGCAGCCCGCCCCCCAGCAGGACTGCGAACCATGTGCGATCCGCCAGCCTCCAGGTGTTGACCAGCGCGCCAATCCAGGCGGCGAGCTGCGCCAGGCCGCCAATGGCCATGATGGCCCCGCCAATGACCATGAAGGTCACGGTCGTCCAGAAGACACTGCCCAGGTCAGGAACGAATTCGTAGCCGGAGCCGTTGACCGCGCGAACGAAATGCCCGCCCGACGTGAACATGGCGCCCAAGCTGACGCCGAACATCACCAGCCCGACGACGAATATCCCGATCCCAATCGCCCACAACAGGGTAATCTGCCGTTTCGTCATGTGTTTCTCCTCCTTCGCGGGCGCATGTGATCAGACGCCGCCGTGAGCACACTATGCGCTCCCGCTCACATTCGCCTCACCTTTCGTCCATGTCTGCGCACAGCCGTCTCACAGCCAGCGGATACTCTCGGGGAACGCAAGCGGCGAGCCGTTAGTCTCCTGTATAATACTGACCACGCGCCGTCCGAAGTGGCGCGGAACATGCGGCGAGGTCGTGGCGTCCTCTATCTGGAGGCGCGAAATCGCGCGACGCGAGCGCTCCCGCGGCCACCGCCCGCCACTAGCCGATTCAGGCAGAGATGTGCGCGGCTGTTGCAAACACCCGCCGTGGGCCGTCTTATCTATACTGAAGATGACTGGACGCTCAGGCGCCGCCGTCGCCGCGCCATTGGCGGGCCAGCCAGTCGGACCGGCGCAAATGGCGTCCTGATCTTCACGCATGCCAGCGTGCGGGTCAGCGCGAGACGGCCAACGACGAATCTCGCGCGCCAGCGTGCGAGCAGGGGACGGCGAACGCGGGGAGCCTCCCACAGGAAGGCAGGCGGAAGATGGTCTGGCAAGATGCGTTCGCTTCCACCGGCGGGCCCGGCTTCGACGCCGAGGATGAGCGCGAGAAGCGGCTCGCGGCGCAGGCCAGGGCAGGCGCCGACTGGGCGCTGACGGCGCTGATCGCGCGCTATCAGCCGACCGTCATCCGCTACCTGACACGGCTGTGCGGCAACCAGGCCCAGGCCCGTCGCCTCGCCGAACGCATCTTCCAGCGCATGGAGCGCCGCCTGCACGGCCCGCAAGGTGCGGACCACCTGCGGCTGTGGTTGCTGCGCGCCTGCACTGAGGCAGGCCTCGACACCCTGCGCCGACCGAAAGGCGCGCCTATGCCCCGGCTGGGCGCGGGCGGGGTGGCCGGGCTGCTGGCTGAGGTCAGCGGCAAAGACGCTCCTGCCATCGTGCGCCAGGGCGTGCGCCGTCTGCGCCGCATGGCCGGCGCCGCGAGCCAGCAGCTTCGCCCGCTCATCTGGTCGGAGGATGGCGCAGACGGCGGAGATAGCGCCGCGAGCGCCGGACAGCATTCCGGTAGCGACGACAGCCATCTCGACGATGACCTCGACCGGCTCGACCCGCGCGACGCGCTGCGACACCGCCTGGCGCGTGTGACGCTGGCCGACATGCCCTACGGCGAGGCGCAATGCCTGGCGCTGCATCTGGTGGCGGGCCTCAACCAGGCCGAGGTCGCCCGCGCGCTGGGCATCACCAATAGCGCCGCCCGCAAGCGCATTGTGCAAGGGCTGGCGCTCTTCTCCGAGCGCTACACGCAGGCTGTGCAGTCGCTGGGCTTGCCATCGGATCTGGGGTACGGCGAGACCGTGGCACGCGCGCCCATCGAGGTCATCGAGCCGGAGCCTGCCGCCGAGCCAGCGCCACCGCCGCCTGTGGTGGTCGCCTCTCACCCATCGGAGGTCGATCTGGGCGCTGACGACCCGGATCGCATGGTCGCCATGGCGCCCGATGACGGCTCGCAGTCCGATCCGCTGTCTGGCGTCTCGTATTTCAGCGAGAGTGGCGAGATTCCCGCCGTGCGGCCCGACCCGCTCGCGAGCCTGGACAACGCGCCCGTCGCCGCCAACGACTATCTGGATGAGGCTCCGGTGGCCACATCGCCCCTGGCGGGCGAGGCGCTGGCGGAGGACGAGCCGTTTGGTGAGCCAGCGGCCGCTCCGGTCAGTGGCGGCGTCATCACGCGGGTCGCCGCTGACGCTATCGTTGGCCCGGTGGTGGACGCGCTGCCCGTCGAGTCAGCTTCCACCGATACGGAACGCGACGGTTTTGGCCGGGTGGCTCCGCTCTCGACCCCACTGGCCTACGAGTTGACGTCCAACACGACGCTCGAAGCCCCAGGTATCATGATGCGTTGGCTCGATGACGAGGGTCTGATTTCGCCGCTTAGCCTCGAGGCCGACGCGGCGCTGTCTGGCGTCCACAGCCTGACAGAAGTGGCCCAGCCGCTGAGCTTCGAGGCCGTCGCCATTCCAGAGCCACAGGTCGACGCCGCGACGCCGCGCGACGACGAGCGTGATACAACGCCTATTACGCTGGAGCCTGACGTGACAGGCGATGGAGCGGGCGCCGATGATACGCCCATCGCTCCGCGCGCGAACAAGGGTATCATCACGCGCAGCCTCGAAGCTCTCTGGGATGAGCTACCTGAAGGAACCGATCTCTAATCGAATCGCGACAGGCCATGTTGATGTAAGATTGCTGGAAGATCGCGGAGCAAACGATGCGCAGTATGAACAACGTTGAGCTGTCAGGCTGGAGGAGCTAAGGATGGCGGATATCAAGGCGCCACGCGCGCGCTATAGTCGTGTCACCACGCGGCGCGGCACGCTCCGCCCGCTGAATTGTCCGCTCGAACCTGAACTCATCGTCGCGGAGTTCTCCGGCGAGTTGCCGCCCGATGTCGCCTACGCGGTCCGCGAGCATATCGCGATCTGCGAGACCTGCGGCGCGCGGGCGGCGACCTTGCGCACACCATACAATCTGCTGTCGTCGCTCGGCGCGGAGCCAGTGCCTTACGTGCCCGACCTGCGCGACCATGTGCGGGCGAAGGCCATCGCCGCCGAGCGTTGGCTTGGCCCGCTCCGCATGCTCGGCGGCATCGGCCGCTTCGGCCTGCTGAGCATTGTCATGGGCGTCGCGCTGATCGCTCTGCTGGCGTTCCTGCTGCGCGGGGCGCTCGTCTCGCTGGGCGTCTTCGCCACTGCCCGCACCACCAACGCCCTCACCCACGTCGCTCCGGCGGCGGCGGGCGGCTCGCTCTTCGCCGAAACCAACAAGACAGTGAGCGTGGGCAGCGGGTTTGGCAAGACGTGGCAGGTGGCGGAGGTCATCCTCGTGGATCAACACAGCGGGCGCGTCATCCGCTCGCTCCCCGCGTCTGGAACGCTGGGCGTTGGCTCCTCCTCGACCCTGCCAGTCGCCATCGCGACCGACGGGCATACGGTCTATGAACTGACCTCGCAGCAAAACAGCGGTCAGCAGGCCCTCATCGCCATCACCGCGGCGAATGGCGCGGTCCGCTTCACGCTCCCGCTCACCCGCCCCGGCGGCGCGGCGCTGCCATCGGGCGCCTACGCCGACTCCCTCGCGCTGGCGCCCGATGGCAAGATGCTCTACGTCGGCATTGGCGGCTCACAGGGGCGTCTGCTCGATGTCCGCGCGCTGGCCATCACCGAGGCGGGCAAGATACTCCTCGCGTGGAACCCCGCGCTGCCGACTAGCGTGCCGCTGCCCCCGCCCACGAGCAGCCTGCCCGCCTCGGCATTCCCTTCGCAGACACCCATCATCTCGCTGGCGGGCGCTTCCTTCAGCGAGGCGGCAGGCGGCGCTGTCGTCGTCTCGCCCGATGGCGAGTGGCTCTTCGACGCGCTCAACGCTATCGACGGCAAAGGCGACCACTACCTCGTCATCCGCCGCATCGACCTCTCCAATGGGCAGACGGCGCAGTCACTGGGCCTGCCAGGCGTCTTCCATAGCGAGAAACTCGCGGCCAGCCCGGCGGCTGCCTCACTCCAGGTGTATCTCGTCACCGGCAGCCCCGACGCGATGGCCTATGTGATGGACGCGACGGCGAGCGGGCCAACTCTGCTTGGCGACATCCCGCTTGGCGGGCCAACCGCGCTCAACGGCGTTGGGCTGAGCGATAGCCTCTCCGTCAGCCCGACGCCCGATGGCCAGCGGCTCTACGTCTCCCAGGATTCCGTCTCGGCGGATAACTCGGCCAGCGCCTACACCCGCTGGCTGCTCGACACGCAGGGGATGAGCGTCATCGCGGGCGATTCGGAGGCCGCACCGGTTGGCTCGCTGCTGGCGAACGCGTCGTCGGCCCCCAACGCCAAAGTCTTCGCGCTCGATAACGGCGACATCCAGATCGGCGCCCCCGACTTCAGCGTGTCGTGGTCACGGTGGCTGCACGCCAGCGACAACACGCCGATCCGCCAGCTCATCGCCAGCGAGCCGTAGGCGAGGTTGGCCTGCCTGCCCTACGGCTCCTGCGCCTTCTTCGGGTCGGTGTAGTCGGGGCGTACCCACGGCTGGCGAGCCTTGCGCCGGTAGCCCGCCAGGCCGTGCGTCTCGTAGATCGCCTGGATGATGGCCTCTTCGTTCCAGCGGAACTCCATCGGCGGCGGCTGCCCCAGGTTGTCCACGATGCCGTCACCGCCCGTCAGCGCCACCATCACGGTCGAGGCGCACTGGGCCACCGCATTCAGGTTGTAGCCGCCCTCCTGCACGACGACCAGCCGCCCGTCGCAATAGCGATCGGCCATCTCGATCACCTCCAGCGTGAGGTCGGAGAAGTCGGCGGTGGAGAGGCGCATCTCGCCGAGCGGGTCGCGCCAGTGGGCGTCGAATCCGGCGGAGAGCAGGATGACATCAGGCTTGAGGCGGTCGGCGACGGGCCAGAGCACCTGGCGGAAGATGGGATCGTAGACGCTCCAGCCAGATCCGGCGGGTAGCGGCACATTGACCGTCGCGCCCAGGCCTGGCCCGACGCCCAGGTCATCCGATTTGCCCGTGCCGGGGTACCACGGGTACTGGTGGGTGGAGAAGTAGACGACATTGGGGTCGTCGTAGAACATCTCCTCCGTGCCGTTGCCATGATGCACGTCGTAGTCCACAATCAGGACCTTGCGCCAGCCGTGGCGATTCTGCGCGTAGCGCGCGGCGATGGCGATGTTGTTGAAGATGCAGAAGCCCATGCCCTCGCCAGGTCGCGCATGGTGTCCCGGTGGGCGCACCAGCGCATAGGCGTTGCGCGCGCGCCCCTCGGCGATGGCGTCCAGGCCCACCAGCGACGCCCCCGCCGCCAGCGACGCCGCCCGCCAGCTACCCGCCGAAACGAACGCTTCTGGCCCAATCTCGCGCGCGCCCGCCATCCCCGACATCGCATCCTCGTCGGCCTGCCGCTCTACCGCCCGCGCGACCCGCTTGATGTAGTGGACATCGTGGACGCTCGCCAGCTCCAGCTCTGTCGCCATGCGCGGGGCCAGTCGGAGGACTGATTCGGCGGCTATTGTCCCCTCGCGGATCAGCGCGTCGATCATCTCCATCGCCATCTGGATGCGCATCGGCTGCTCAGGAATAATCTCTGGCGGGTGGTGGTCGAGGAACGCCTCATCGTAGAGTAGCGCGGTCGGCAGGCGGCTGGGCGCGGGCTGGGGCGGTGTGCCGGGCTGCGGCGCGGGCGCGCTCGTGAGCAACTCTGGCGCGGCGTCCGCTGGAGTCTCGCTGGTCGAGGGATCGTCGGCCACAGGCTTGCTCCTTCCGGGAAGGTGGGTCTTGGCTGCGCGGCGGATTGGCCCGGACACGCGCCCCCTAAGAAACACACACGCAGGCGGCGCTGTCAAACGCTCCTCGCCCGCCTAGATGATACACTGGCCACGGATGAGGTATATCGTATACGCAAGCGAAAGGACAGGCGGGCAGTGGCGCATCCCAATATCGAGCGGGTCAAGGCGGCGCTCAACGAGCAGGGCATCGAAGCGGAGCCAGTGGAGTTCGCGGAGTCCACTCGCACCTCAGCCGACGCGGCGGCGGCCATTGGCACGACCGTCGGGCAGATCGCCAAGAGCCTCGTCTTCCTCGCCGACGGGCAGCCGCTGCTGGTGATCGCATCGGGGGTCAACCGGGTGGACACGAAGAAGCTGGGCGCGCTGCTTGCCGCGAAGATTACTCGCGCCGACGCCGACGCCGTGCGCGCGGCGACCGGCTTCCCCATCGGCGGTGTACCACCCCTCGGCCACGCCACACCCCTGCGCACGGTGATCGACGAAGACCTGCTGGCCTACCCGACGATCTGGGCGGCGGCTGGCACCCCCAACGCCGTCTTCCAGACCACCCCCGCTGACCTGCGCAAGATGACTGGCGGCCAGGTCGCCGACATCCGCGAAGCGCCGAAGGGCCGGCAGTGATGGTGGCAGACGAGCAGCCCACGCCCATCATCTTCGCCAGCCCGCGCGCCGAGCATGGCTACCTGAGCAACTTCTATCCCGCGCCGTTCACTCTGAAGGGCGTGGAGTGGCCGACGGTGGAGCACTACTTCCAGGCTCAGAAGTTCGCCGGGACGCCGCATGAGGAGGCGATTCGCCGCGCCGCCAGCCCGCTAATTGCCGCGCGCATGGGCCGCTCGCGGGCGCGTCCGTTGCGCCCCGACTGGGAAGCGGCCAAAGAGGTGGTGATGCTGGCGGCCCTGCGCGCCAAGTTCACCCAGTGCGCCGACCTCGGCGAGCGCCTGCGCGCTACCGGAGCCGCGCCGCTGGTGGAGCATCGCACCCGCGACGCCTACTGGGGCGACGGTCCCGACGGTCGCGGCCAGAATCGCCTCGGCGTCCTGCTGATGCGCGTGCGCGAGGAGTTGGCCCGCGCATAGACGAAGAGGAGCGCAGCGCTCGCCCCCTTCCTCATACCTGCCATATGCGCGAACTACGTGCGACGCTAGAGGCCATTCTGATTGAATGCCACGCCGTCGTACCGTGACCACGCCTGCTGCGGCGACAGTGAGTCCCATGCGAATTGCCTGGCGCTCGCTGTGCGCAGATTGGCGACGCCGATCTCCTTGCCAATGGTTGTGGCCGCTGCGTTGGTGGGCGGAACAAAGAACTCCACAGACACCTCCCAGCCGTCGGGGATGGCGAACTCCCGGCTTGTCCAGAGCGCCCGCTGCACGAGGAATGCATCCCATTGGACATCTGACAGCGCAGGCGACGAAAGCTGGACAAAGACATGTACGATGGTCACGTCAGCCAATCGCTCGACCTCGACGGTTGGATGGCTTGCAGAGGCTTGCCCATGCAGGCCCGATATCCCCCCAACTTCATCTCGGAAGGCGTCCTCTGGCGCTGGAGTCGCGGTGGGCGCTGGCAGCGTAGTGGCTGTCGCGACAGCAGTGGGTGAGGGGATGATGCCCGTCGGCGCTCCGCAGCCCGCGACGGCCAGGAGTGAGAGGAATGCGAGGGCGCAAATGCCAATGCGGCGATATGTGGCGGATATACGACACTTGAACAGGAAGCACATACCCGATCGCTCGCTCACCTGAATCGCCTCCTTGCCGCTCCCCAGATTGGAAGCCGTTTGTTGTCGCCTTGCCTGAGCGCAACACCAAACGACCTCGGCGGACAGACGATGTAGATGTTCCTGTGGATTCCAGCGTCTGCCCGCGATTGACTCCTTACAGGATAGCCCAGAATAGCCCGTAAAGCCGATGTGCCTTTAGGCCATGCGGATGCAAGGGCTTGCATTGGCTTCAGCCGAAAGTCTGGTGCGGGAGCTTCAATGGGTGGCAATGTGCTATACTTCCTTCATGAGGAAACGTACAACGATCTGGCTTGATGAGGTTGACCGCGCCGCACTGCTCAAGATTCGTGAGCGCTATGGCGTGGCGAGTGATAGTGATGCGATCCGGCTGGCCGTGCGGCTCCTTGCAGAGTCGAAGCGCGTCAATGTTGAAATGGAAGGCAAGAGGAACCCCAAGCCGTGAGCGACGAGAGTCTGCGCAAAGCCTACAAGTACAAACTCATGCCGACGCCTGAACAGGTGTGCCAGCTTGACCACACCTTCATGCTCTGTCGCCACGTGTACAATGCCGCGCTGGAAGAGCGACGCGAAGCGTGGCGCAAGGGTGGCGTCTCGGTCAGCTACTACCAGCAAAAGGCGGAACTCCCGGGCATCAAGGAAGCGCTGCCCGACTACGCTGAAGTCAACGCGCAAGTCCTGCAAGATGTTATTCTGCGGGTCGAGCGGGCCTATCAAGCGTTCTTCCGGCGTGTGCAATCTGGCGCAACCGCCGGCTATCCACGCTTCCAGGGACGTGCACGCTACCACTCCTTCACCTATCCGCAGTATGGTGGCGGCGCCCTCCTGGACGGCGGAGCGCTGAGTCTGTCGAAGCTGGGGCGTATTCCACTCCGCCTGCATCGTCCGCTCGCAGGCACGCCCAAGACCGTGACCATCTCTAGAGAAGCCGATGGCTGGTACGCCCTCATCTCCTGCGCCGACGTGCCTGCCCAACAACTCCCACCCACCGGACACGAGACGGGCATCGATGTTGGGTTGAAGGTGTTCCTCATCACCGCCGATGGGCTGGTCGTGGATAATCCGCGCCATCACCGCACGGCGGAGAAGCAGCTCGCCAAGGCGCACAAACGGGTGAGTCGTCGCAAGCCAGGCAGCCACCGCCGCAGGAAAGCGGCAGGGCTGCTCGGCAAGCGCCATCAGCACGTCAAGCGCCAGCGGGCCGACTTCCACCACAAGACCGCGCTACGTCTACTGCGCCAATACGACACGCTCTATCTGGAAGACTTGCGGGTCGCCAATATGGTGCGGAACCGTCACCTCGCCAAGAGCATCAGCGATGCGGGCTGGGGACAGTTCCGGACCATCCTCGAAGCCAAAGCAGCATACGCTGGGCGTCGGGTGATCGCGGTTCCCGCGCAGTACACGTCGCAGGACTGCAGCGGGTGTGGGATGCGCGCGCCCAAATCATTGAGCGTGCGCACCCATGTCTGCGCGTCCTGTGGGCTGGTCTTAGACCGCGATGAGAACGCGGCGCGCAACATCCAATGGGCCGGGCAGGCCCTTCGGGGAGTCGTGGCGTAGGCTGCGGCGGTGAACCGAGAAGCCCCTTGCCTTTAGGCATGGGGAGCATGTCACAGATGTTTCTCGATCTCCTGCGCGATGTTCTCGGCGCCCTTGATGGCTCCGCCCGCGTTGTGCTCGACATCTTTCAGCGCCTCTTGCGCCGCGTGGACCGCCTCATTCATCAGCACCGTCACGCCGCAGGCATAGAGCGCCAGAACGCCGATGGCGATAGCCGCGATGATCGTCAGCGTGTCGGGCGGCCAGTGACCGCTCTTGACGAAGGAGACGAGCAGTGTCACGCCAGCGCCGATGATGCCGCCAAAGATTGCTGCCAGGAAGATCTTGCCGATCGCCTTGAACAGAGTCGCCAGAATGTGGCCTGCCGTTCGCATGATGACTACCTCCACCGTGAAGCGCCCCGGTCCGCCGCACAAGCGCGACGAGCGTGCGGGCTTCGGCGCCAGTATAGCCTATCGCGCCAGCCGCGACTAGTGAGCGTCGCCACAGCGGGCGGACGCTTCCCGCTCACTCCACCAGGCTGCGCGTCAGCATCACAAGCGTCACGAACGTGCGGTACAGCTCCAGCGGATGCGCGCCGCCGAAGCGCACCGTGCGCGCCGCGCCGGGGATCAGCTCGACCCCACGCACCCACGCCGCCATCTCGGCCATGTCGGCGGTCAGGAACGTCAGCTCGACGGTGTTCGACTTCGGGAAGGTCGGCGCGGAGGACGGGCGGCGCGCGGTCAGCGCATCGTGGGCGGCCTCGCGAATGCGCTCGCGGGCGACGGCGGGATGCAGACTCTCGGCGGCGGTGCGCGTGACGGAGCGCTTGACGATGGCGCCATGCGGAGCGGGGGTCAGGCGCTGGGCCTCCTCTACCGTCACCTCGTCGCCCGTCACCAGCGCGATGGGGACCTTGTAATGGGCGGCCACCAGCGCGTTGAGCGCCGTCTCGCCGACGATCTCGCCATTGATGCGCGCCTCCCAGATGGCGCGGGGATTATAGGTGTGGCTCAGCACCGCGTGGCTGGCGCCGATGGAGCCGTGGTAGCCAAGGAAGAAGATCGCGTCGAAGCTGCTATCCAGCCCCTCCATCATGTAGAGCGGCTTGTGCTTGCCGCTGAGCAGCGAGGCCGCGCCGTGCAGCTGCTCCGGATCGAGGTTGCGCATGCTGCTGTGCGAATCGTTGACCAGGATCGAGGTCGCCCCCGCCAGCAGCGCGCCATCGATGGCCGCGTTCAGCTCGCCGAGCAGCAGGCGTCGCCCCATCTCGTAGTCGTGGCTGCCGACCAGAATCTGATCCCAATCCACGATGCCCGCCACGCCCTCGAAATCGGTCGAGATATAGAGCTTCACGCGCGTCTCCTTCACCCGACATCGCCTGGCGCCGCGCGCTCAGAGCATCAGCCGCAGCGGCGCCAGCGTCCACTCGCTGAGCTTAACATACCACGGGCGCCGCTCCCAGCGTTCCGCTGTCAGCTCGGCGGCGTTGAGCTGGTCGTGCTCGAACAGCTCGCGCATCTGGCGGGCGACGTTCTTGCTGTAGATCTCGATATTCAGTTCGTAGTTGCCCACCGCGCTCAGGCGGTCGAGGTTGGCGGTGCCGACGGTGCTCCACTCGTCGTCAATCGTACAGGTCTTGGAATGGATCATCGCGTTGCGATAGCCCCAGATGTGGATGCCCGCGCGCAGGCAGGTCTGGAAGTAGCCCCGCGCCGCGAAGTCCGCCAGGATATGGTTGGAGGTCCACGGCAGGAGGATATGGACCGCGACACCGCGCCGCGCCGCGTCCACCAGCGACTCCATCAGCACGTGGTCGGGGATGAAATAGGCGTTCGTGAGCAGGATGTGCTTCTGGGCGCGGTGGATCGCCGCGATATACATATCGCGGATCGGGAAGGTGAGCCGGAGGGCGTTGTTGTCGCGCAGGGAGATGGCCGGCGCGAACCGCTGCGGGAAACGCAAGTCGATATGGCGGCGGCGCGGCGAATGGTCGTTCCAGAAGTCGCAAAAGGAGTCAGCGATGTCGTAGGCGGCGGGGCCGACGATGCGCAGATGGGTATCGCGCCAATGGTCGGCGTAGAGCTGGCCGATGTTGTACCCGCCCATGAACGAGACGTGCCCATCCACCACCAGCAGCTTGCGGTGGTCCAGCGCGTAGCGGCGCGGATCAAAGACATGCCACGGGCGGTTGATCGGCTTGAAGCGCAGCGTCTCCAGCTCCGGTGGGAAGTCCTTGAATGCGGAGGGGACGACGAGATTGCCGAACTCATCGAAGATCACGTAGACCTTGACACCCTGACGGGCCTTCGCGGCCAGCCGTCGCTTGAACTCAGCGCCAACCGCGTCGGCCTTCCAGATGTAGGACTCGATGAAGATGTGTTCCTGGGCGGAGTCAATCGCTTCATACATCGCCTCGAAGAGGTCCGCGCCAGAGCTGAAGATCTTGACGCGGTTCTCCTCGACCAGGATGTCTGGCTGGTCGATGTGGGGGATGCGCGCCCGGTTCAGACGTCGGGTCCGGTCAACCGCGATGGCGGAGAGGATGATGATGACGAGCGCCTGGAGGGCGGCGTAAGCTCCCAGCGCCAGCAGCAGCGCGTGGCGCAGCGAAAAGCCGCGCGCCAGGCCGGTGACCCGCGCCATCGCCTTCCCGCCTCGTCTGCGACCCTGCGGCGCTGCGCCCATCTCCGACACCCCCTGCTTCGACACGCTGCCCCACGTAGCGCGTCCTCTCTCGTCCTATGCTCCGCATCTCAAGACGAGCGATCAGCCTCCCCGGCGCCAGCGCGGGCCAATCGCAGCGCGGCGAGCAACTCCGCATAGCGCAGGGCGGCGAAGTCGGTGGTATCGACGGTGAAGAGCGCGCCCGCCAGTGGCAGCGGCGTGTCCTCCGCCGCCAGCAGCGCGCGGAACTCCGCCATATTCGCCTGCTCCACATGCCCTGGATGCCGCCCGGCTGTCGCCGCCCGCGCCTCGAAGCGTCGTAGCAGTGTGTCGAGCGGCGCCGAAAGCCAAACCTGCGCAACTCGCGCGCCAGTCCGCTCCGCCAGCGCGCCATAGAGGGGCGCGCGCATCTCTGGGCGGAAATTGGCCTCCACCATCAGCGAGACACGAGCTGCCAGCAACGTCGCGGTGATGTGGTAGAGCGTCGCCATGCTGCCCGCGCCGAGGCGCCGCGACCAGGCGCGGTCACCCACGCCCATCGCGTCGAAAAGCGCCTCCTTCACGCCGTCTTTGGTGAAGAGCGGCAGCGCCAGGTCGGCGGCGAGGCGCGTGGCCAGGGTGGTCTTGCCGGTGGCGGGCTTGCCGCTGACGATCACCAGCAGCGGCGGGAGCGTGGTATCCACGGACAGCCCTCCCGGACCCACGCCAGCCGCGCAGGCTAGAGCGCCTGGCCCGCTCGCGCGGTCAGCTCGGCCTCGATAAAGTGGTCCACCTCGCCGTTCAGATAGCTGGCGGTATCGCCCTGCTCGGCGTTGGTGCGGTGGTCTTTCACCAGCGTATAGGGATGCAGCGTGACAGTGCGAATCTGGGCGCCGAAGTCCGCCGAGACATGGACGCCCTTGAGGCGCGCCGCCTCGCGCTCGCGCTCCTCGATCTCCAGCTCGTAGAGGCGCGACTTCAGCACGCGCATGGCGGTCTCGCGGTTCTGGATCTGCGAGCGCTCGTTCTGGCAGGTAACGACGATGCCAGTCGCCTTGTGCCTGATGCGCACGGCGGAATCGGTCTTGTTGAGATGCTGGCCGCCCTTGCCGGTCGAACGGAAGGTGTCCACCTCGATGTCTTCGGGGCGCACGACGATCTCGATAGGCTCGTCGCCGATGTCGGGCATCACTTCGACCTTGGCGAAGGAGGTCTGGCGGCGGTGGGCGGCGTCGAAGGGCGAGAGGCGGATGAGGCGGTGCGCGCCCGCCTCGCCGCGCAGGTAGCCGTAGGCGTAGGGGCCATCCACGCTGAAGGTGACGCTCTTCATGCCCGCTTCTTCGCCCTCGGACTCGTCGAGCAGTTCGACCTTGTAGCC